>JAZPXS010000345.1:0-33146 GCA_045543775.1 Clostridia bacterium | reverse complement strand
TATAGATGAGGAAACCTCAAAGAGATATATGCACCACTACAACTTCCCCTCATACTCTGTTGGCGAAACAAAGCCCTCCAGAGGTCCCGGAAGAAGAGAAATCGGTCACGGTGCATTGGCAGAAAGAGCTCTTAAGCCTGTAATCCCCTCCGAAGAGGAATTCCCATATTCAATAAGACTTGTATCTGAAGTACTTTCCTCCAACGGTTCCACATCACAGGGTTCCGTATGCGGAAGCACATTGGCTCTTATGGATGCAGGTGTTCCCATCAAGGCTCCCGTTGCAGGTATCTCCTGCGGTCTTGTAACCAAGGATGATGACTTTATAACAATGGTAGATATTCAGGGTGTGGAAGATTTCTACGGCGATATGGACTTTAAGGTTGCAGGTACCAAGGAAGGTATCACAGCAATTCAGATGGATATCAAGGTAGACGGTCTCACCTACGATATAATCAAGGAAGCATTTGAAAAGACAAGAGTTGCAAGAAACTATATCTTAGATGAAGTAATGCTCAAAGCTATTCCCGAAGTAAGAAGTGAGCTTTCCAAGTATGCTCCCAAGATTATTACCACCAAGGTACCTGTGGAAAAGATTAAGGATGTTATCGGTACAGGCGGTAAGGTAATCCAGAAGATTATTGCAGATACAGGAGTTAAGATTGATATTAACGACGACGGCTCCGTATTCATCCTTTCTGAGGATACAGAAGCTGCAAACAGAGCTCTGGAAACAATCGAGGGCATTGTGGCAGAGCCCGAAGTCGGCAAAATCTATAAGGGCAAGGTTACAAAGATAATGGAATTCGGTGCTTTTGTGGAATTTATGCCTAACCGTGAAGGTCTTGTACACATCTCCAAGCTTGACAACAAGAGAGTAAACAAGGTTGAGGATGTAGTAAGCGAGGGTGACGAAATTATGGTTAAACTCGTGGAAATTGACAAAATGGGCAGAAACAACCTTTCCAGAAAAGATGCTCTTGCAGAGCTTAATGCAGAACAGGAATAATATATAAGATTATAATGTAATTTATTTAGGGACTGTAAAAAAAGTCTGTTTCGGAATGTCGGCAAGCATCATTCCCTGCAAAATACAGGTATAATTCATTTAGAGGTATATCATTTTTGCAGGGTTTGGCAGTTTCCGTCAAACGGTGACTTTTTTGCAGTCCCTAAAAAGTATTTAATGTGGGAGACAATAAACTAAAACTATTTGAATTAAATGGAAGAGAGGTTATAATTTTCCATACTGAGAATGGCATCACCCATCGGATACGGAAGCGAGGAAAGAACCGGCTGCATATATGACCGAAAGATTTGGTGTGAGCAAAAAATGTGTAATTATCGGAATGAGCTTCGGAGGAATGAAAGGAATTTATTTTGTATCAAAATATCGCTCAAACAGAGGGCGTATATTGACAGAACAACTGTTACGGACTTGATAATTTTTGAGAATGAGGCACTTTTATGAAAAATCTTACAGAAGGAAACATCTACAAGAATTTTATGGTTTTTGCAATACCCATAGTTTTGTCGGGACTTTTGTCACAACTGTACGATGTTGTTGACGGGATAATAGCAGGGAAGTATCTTGGTGAAACAGGGCTTGGAGCAATAGGAGCAACATCGGCTCTCATAACATTTTTTTCGTCAGCTTTCTGGGGCTATGGTACGGGGGCATCTGTGCTTACCGCAACCCTTTTCGGATCAAAGGACTACCGTGCTCTCAAGGAAAATATATACAATAATGCAATGGTTATTATATGTGCTACCCTTGCAGTGAGTATAATTTCAATAATTTTCAGAAATCTGATATTCGATTTGCTCAGGGTGGATGATGCAATCCGCAAAGATGCACTTACATACTTTTTGGTGTACATAGGCGGTTTTGGATTTTTTATGCTCAGCCACTACGGAATCAGTGTTATGCACGCTCTTGGAATAAGCGGATATTCTCTCAGAATGTCGGTTTTGTCTACCATTATTAATATATCAGGAAACATTCTCAGCGTTACCGTATTCGACCTTGGAGTTCTTGGTATTGGTATAGCCTCGGTTGTTGCGGCACTTGCAGTATGCGTATGCTACTATTTCAAACTCCGGAAATGTTTCAGGGAGCTGGGAGTACATAAATATAGGGTGAAACTATCCTTTGGATGTGTAAAAAAGACCTTTGGCTTTTCGCTTCCCGTGATGGTTCAGCAGTCTGTTATGTATGTGACATCAATCCTTGTGGCGCCCATAGTAAATTCCATAGGCAGCAGTGCTACAGCAGCTTACAGCATTGCCATGAGGATATACAACATTAATGCAGGCGTGTATCAGAATTCATCCAAAACTCTCACTAATTACACAGCTCAGTGTGTTGGCGCAGGAAAAACCGGTGAGATAAAAAAGGGAATAAGAGTAGGACTGATTCAGGCACTTATTTTTCTTGCTCCGTTCCTTATTGTGAGTGTCGGATTTGCAGAAAAGTTCTGCAGAGTATTTTTTCCCTCCGGTTTTGAGGGACAGGCACTTGACTATTGTGTTACCTTTGCAAAGTTCTTCCTGCCTTTTATAGTTTTTAATGTAATAAACAATCTGTTTCATTCTTTTTTCAGGGGAATAAAGGCTATGGGGCATCTGGTTGCATTTACCGCCATTGGCTCTGTGTCAAGGATTATTGCCACATTTGTGCTGGCCCCCTACGGAATGGTCGGTGTTTATTGGGCGTGGGTGTTTTCCTGGATTTTTGAATCAGTAGCCTTAATGATAAACATAAAAGGATGTTTTAAAGCTTTGTATATAATAAATGCATAAAAACCACCTTCGGAGAAACAATATTCCGGAGGTGATTTTTTTATGGTAGAACAAGATACCGTTAAACTTTTGAGAGAATGTGATGCCGGAGTAAAAATGGGCATTTCCTCCATCGAAGAGGTGCTGGATAATGTGTCTGATAAGGAATTTGAAAAAATTCTCACAGACTGCAAAAATGAACATAACAAGCTCGATAGCGAAATTCAGTCTCTTCTGGATAAGTACAATGATGAGGGAAAAGAGCCTGCTGCCATTGCAAAGGGGATGTCGTGGATAAAAACAAATGTGATGCTGGCAATGAATGAGTCAGATGCGACTGTTGCCGATCTTATGACAGACGGTTGCAATATGGGTGTCAAATCACTCAACAAGTATCTTAACAAGTACAAAGCCGCAGACGAAGTATCAAAGGATGTGGCAAAACGGCTTATAAATCTTGAAGAAAAGCTTGCGGTGGATATACGGAGATTTTTGTAAAAAACCCGGAGGTAGCGTAATTGCTGTAATTTACCAAATATCCCATATAACATATCTATTAAATAGGAATTGTTTTTGTGTTTTTTGAAAAAATAAAAAATCCTCCGTTTATGGCACTATGCCATAGGCGGAGGATTTGTTATTTATCTGAAGGATTTTCTGTAATCGCCGGGGGACATTCCGGCATTTTTCTTAAAGAACGTGTTGAAGTAGTATTCGTTGCAGAAGCCAAGTCTTTCGCTTATTTCCTTGAGGGAAATATCACTGTCCATAAGGAGCTGTTCCGCGGCTTCTGTTTTTACATTTGTTATATATTGCATAAGGGTAATTCCCTCGTATTTAAGAAATATCCTGGATAGCTGTTTAACACTAAGGTAGCAGTGCTGAGCAACCTGGTTGCAGGTTATGTTGAACACAAGATTGTCTTTTATATATTGCTTTGCATCAGCAAGACGAACATCGGGAGTATCATCGTTCATATCTTCTATCTTGGAGTCAAAGAAGCTGAACGGTAGCGAACAAATAAGTGCATATGCCTTGGCACTTACTGTAAAGGGACCGTTTGCTTCTGAAGCTGGCTTTGCATCCGCCAGATATTGAAGTCCCTCATAAATATCTTCGGTAATTTTGCCCTTGTAGACCTTGTGCCCTGACATATTTTTGAGTATTGCCTTGTTGTTTGTATCACCAAAAGAGAGCATAAGGGAACACTTTACCACCTTTTCGCTAACATCCACAATGCGGTGATTGGTTTTTGGAAGCAAAAGAAGTATCTGTCCTTTTTCAAGATTTATGGTTTTATCATCTGCTTCATAAACCAGACGTCCATCAAGAACAAAATGTATTTCAAAGGTAGAGTGGTGGTGAAACTTTCTGTTGACATGGGTGTACCTTGTGAATATGTGTTCCTTTTTAAAGCAGCATGATGATATTTTATATGCGTCAGATAGGAAAGGAAAAGAAATGTGTTTGCAAGCGTTTTTTGGTTGAGACAGCAACATATCTGCATACCCTCCTTTCATGCTGGTCTAACATTATAGCGAATTATAGCATAGAATTTTTTTGTTTTCAATAAAATGTCCGTCTTTTATAAAAAAAGGTCTGTTTTTTGTATAAAGATGCAGGTTTTGACTGACTTTTCTTTCCAAATGGTTTTTTGAACGTTTGTCCTTTTTTTATAAAATAAAGTCCTTTTTGCGTATTGTTGAGAAATAGCGGTTTTGATATAATTAATTTACAATAGGATTTCAGGAGCTGAGGTATATTTATGTGCAAATTTGACATATTTCCTACTATGATTACGCCCTACAAAAAGGATGGTACCATAGATTATGAAACTGCAGAAAAATATGTGCAGTGGTATTTTGATAAAGGCTGCAACGGGGTTTTTGCCATTTGCCAGTCCAGTGAGATATTCTTTCTCTCGCTTGAGGAGAGAATAAAGCTTAACACGGTAGTGTGGAACAAGGCAAAAGAGATAGAACAGAAAAGCGGCAAAACGTTTACTGTTGTTTCCTCCGGGCATGTTTCCGACAGTATTGATGACCAGATTAAGGAACTCAATATGGTGGCAGAGAGCGGAACTGATGCTCTCATACTCATCACAAACCGCCTTGATATCAATAATGAGGGCGATGATGTGTGGATTGCCAATGCAAAGAGACTTCTCTCAGAGCTTCCAAAGGATATTAAATTGGGACTTTACGAATGTCCGTCCCCATACAAGAGACTCGTCACACCAAGGATACTAAAGTGGTGTCTTGACACCGGAAGATTCTATTATATGAAAGACACCTGCTGTGATGCGGCAGTTATTGCAGAACGAAACGAAATTATAAGAGGCAGTCATTTCAGACTTCTCAATGCAAACTGTCAGACACTTCTTTCGTCTTTGCAGACGGGAGGAAGCGGTTACTGCGGAATTATGTGTAACTTCCACCCTGAGCTTTATGTGTGGCTTTGCAATAATTTCAGAGAGAATCCCGAAAAAGCACAGATAGTTCAAAACCTTATAGGAACTGTGGGCTATACCGAAATAGGAATGCCGTATCCATTAACTGCAAAATACAGTATGTGTCTTGAGGGGATAGAAACCGTAAACTATGCACGAAACAGAGACAGTGCAGAGCTCACCGATTATATGAAGGATTCCACAAAACAGATGTGGGAGCTGTGCAGATACTATATTGATAATATCATAAGAGGTGAGTGATATGTCAGCAATAGCTGTAATAGGAAGCATCAATACTGATATTTCCATAGCGGTAGACTCTGTTCCGAAAATCGGTGAGACCGTAAAGGGTACGGGATACCGTGTCAGTCTCGGAGGCAAGGGTGCCAATCAGGCAATAGCCGCAGCACATTTTGGAAAAGCGGTTTCCATGATAGGCCTGGCAGGCAGTGATGCCTATGGCGATATGTGTATAGAGAGTCTCCAAAAAAACGGAGTCAATACCATTGGCATAGACAGGGCTGATACCAACACCGGAGTTGCGGTGATAACAGTAGTCGGCGGAGATAATTTCATTATTCTGGACGACGGTGCAAACAGGGAAGTAACTCTTGAGTACATAAAATCCAAAGCAGATATAATAAAAAAATCGGACTATGTTGTTTTTCAGTTCGAAATCCCCTTGAATGTCGTTTTCGAAGCTATGAAGTATGTTAAATCCCTGGGCAAAAAGGTGGTGCTCAATCCCGCACCCATATATGATATTCCCGAGGATATGTATAGCTACATAGATATTATCGTTCTCAATGAACACGAAGCGGCATATCTTGCAGGATGTGATGTAGACCTTTGCAGTGCAGGAAAGGCAGTGGAAGTGCTTCTTGGCAAGGGCTTGTCACAGGTTGTTATCACCCTTGGCAAAGACGGAAGCGTGTATAACGACGGAGAAAATATAAAACACACGCCGGCACGCAAGGTAAAGGCGGTAGATACAACTGCTGCAGGAGATACTTTTATAGGAGCCTTTCTTGTTTGTCTGGGTGAGGGGATGAGCATAGCGGAGGCAGCTATATTTGCAACAAATGCTTCGGCAATTACTGTTTCACGTCCCGGAGCGGCGGATTCTATTCCGTCCAAACGGGAAGTAGAGGAGTATATGAAACAGTAGCCTTAATAACTCTTTACTCACGAAAAGTGTTTTGATAAACAACAAAATTAAAAAAGGATGTGATTTATGTGACGCTTTCAAAAAAAGCGGATGCTGTGCCAAAAAAGAAAAGAAATATTGTTGGTGAGCTTGTTACTAACAGATATCTTTATCTTCTCATGCTCCCGGCTATAATATTCTATATTATATTCAACTATATACCAATGTATGGTATAACCCTGGCTTTCAAGGAATTCAATGCCGGTCTGGGAATTATCGGAAGTCCATGGATTGGATTTGATAATTTTAAATCTCTTTTTACGGATTCTTATTTTTGGTATGTTCTCTTTAATACCTTAAAGATTAATTTCGGAAGAATTCTCATAGAGTTCCCTATGCCGATTATATTGGCAGTTTTGTTCAACGAACTTCGCGGAAGAAGGAGAAAGAAGATACTCCAGACAGTATACACCTTCCCGCATTTTATTTCCTGGGTTATCCTTGCCGGAATTATAATCAATTTCCTTGATTTCAGCGGTCCTATCAATGCTATTCTGGAGGCACTTGGTTTTGAGAGACAGGCGTTTCTCGGAAACGAGAAAGCATTTGTTCCGATACTGTATATAACAAGCATATGGAAAGATGCCGGATATTCCAGTATAGTGTATCTCGCAGCGATAACGGGTATTGACCATGCACTCTATGAGGCAGCTGATATCGACGGAGCAAAGAGACTTCAAAAGATATGGCATATAACCATTCCCTCCATCCGTCCGACTATACTTATGCTTCTTACAATGTATGCAGGCAGGGTGCTCAATGACGGCTTTGACCAGATAATGAACCTTGCTAACCCTGTTGTACAGACCGCAGGTGATATACTCGATACATATATCTACAGAATAACCTTTGTATCCGGCAGTGACTTTTCGTTCAGTACAGCAGTCGGACTTTTTAAGACGGTTATTAACCTTGCAATTCTTATTTTTGTAGACCACATATCCAAACGCATCAGCGATGTGGGTATTCTGTCTTAAGGAAAGGAGAATAATGATGTTGAAAAATAAGAAAATAGACGTAGTCAATATCGTTTTGACATTTGTTTTTGTTGTTTTGGCAATCGTTGTTGTATATCCTTTCTACAGCAGTATTCTGATTTCGTTTATGACAGAAAAGGAGCTTGCCTTAAACCCCATCCCGTATATGGTAAAAGAGCCTACACTGGCAGCCTACAGAGAGCTTTTTTCAGGTGGAAAAATACCCACAGGCTACAAAAACACCTTTATACTTATCTTTACAGTAGTACCGATGCATATGGTGGTAAATTCAGCAATAGCATATTCACTTTCCCGAAAAAGCTTTCTTTTTTCCAAAACGATAAACAATATGGTAGTGCTTACTATGTATTTCGGCGGCGGATTGATTCCTGCATATTTGCTCATAAAGAATCTGGGTATTATGAATTCTCTTTGGGCGGTCATTCTCCCGATGGTTGCAAGTCCGTATAATATGATACTCATAAAAAGCTTCTTTTATACTATACCCGATAGCTTAGAGGAGTCAGCAAAGCTTGACGGTGCCAACGACCTTACAATATATGCAAGAATATATATTCCTCTTGCACTTCCGATTCTGGCAACAGTATTTCTCTTCATATGTGTCGGCACATGGAATCAGTGGTATCAGGCAATGCTCTATTTGAATGATGAGAAAAAATGGCCTATTCAGCTTGTGCTTCGAAACATAATAAACACCACGGTGTCTGAGGCGGCAAATGCGGATATCGCTGACCAGAAGGTCTTTCCGCAGAGCATCAAGATGGCAAGCCTTGTTGTAACAATGGCACCTATTATGGTACTTTATCCTTTCCTGCAAAAGTACTTTATGTCGGGACTTACAGTAGGTGCAGTAAAAGGTTAATTTAATATCCAAGTATTTTAAGGAGGAAACACAATGAAAAAGTTTACAAGAATTTTGGCAGTTATGTTGATAGCCGTTATGGCTATGGCAATGTTTGCTTCTTGCGGAGACAAGAAAACAAATGTTGCTGACGGAGAAAAAATCACTGTTACAGTTGGTGCACTAAGTCCTCTTGAAGGCTGGCAGGACGATGAACTCTGCAAATTCATTTCCGATAAATTCGGCATAGAGTTTGATGTTCAGTCAATGACAATGGACGGTATGGCAGAAAAGACAAGACTTCTTGCTACAGCAGGCACACTGCCCGATATGATTTTCAGTGAGTTTGTGTACAATGACTACATCAGCTGGGGCAAGCAGGGACTTGTTAAAGCACTTCCTGAAGATTATGCAGAAAAATATCCCAACATTAAAGCAGGACTTGAGCGTACAAGAATACTCGAAAAGCTCGAAAAAGAGGGAGACGGTGTGATATTCGGTATTCCCAGAGCTATGAGCTCAGTTGAGCAGTACGGCTTTGGTTCGGATGTTCCCAACCTTGACAGACACGGCTTTATCTACAGAAAAGACTGGGCAGATAAGCTTGGTATCGAAACATCCGATATTATGGCTTATGATGACTTTATCAATATGGCAGTAGAATTTAAGAAAGCCGACCTTGGCGGTGTTGGTCAGTCAAATAATATGGGTGTTGCAGTAAGTCCTGCAAACGCACCTTTCATATTTGTTCATGCACAGAACCCCAACTGGAATGTTTTCTACAAAAACAGCAAGGGCAAATATGTTTCCGGCTATAACGACAAGGCAACCGTAGAGGGACTTAAAGCATATAAGGAAGCATATGACAAAGGCGTGCTCCATCCCACATTCTTTACACACAAAGCATCCGATATTGCCGGATATCTTCATTCAGGAAAAGCCGGCATACTCTTTACAAGCTGCGGTGCTTCGGACTTCCAGTCATACAAAACAACCTTTGGTCAGGCAAACCCCGGACTTAATCCCGACGAATGCTTAAAGCTTGCGTGGATAGAGGGTAAGGATGGCAAGGTAAGAGCAAGAGAAATGGCAAACTACTGGTCTTGCCTGTACTTCAGACCTGAAATAGATGACGAAGCATATAACAGACTTCTTTCTATGATAGACTTCTTTGCAAGTGAAGAGGGCGGAATGCTTCTCTTAAACGGTTTTGAGGGTAAGGACTACGAGGTTAAGGAAGACGGAACAATTTCCTCTCTTATTCCTCCAAAGGAAGACGGCTCCGTTGCAAAGCTCTCCGATGTATATCCATCTGCAGACTTCTTTGGCAGCTTTAACCCTGTTGCACGTATAGGTGCCAACGTTAAAAAGGAAAATGTCGATGCAGTAAGTGCATTTATGAAGGCGAAATTTGATTCCAAGCCCGAAACAAAGAAGCTTGACCTTGATGTGGAATTCTACAATTCCGACATTTACAGCAAGTTCTCTTCCACACACGATATAAGCACAATAATGGCAGAAATCATTACCAAAACAGACGATGTAGAAAAAGAGTGGAAGAATAAGCTCAAGAGCATTCAGAACAAGATCGACGAAGTAAGTAATGAAATGAATAAGACAATAGGTAAGTAAAATTCACATTATATGATAGAAAAGTTAAGCAAGGAGGTATTTATGAAGCGTTTTACATTATTATTGCTGGTTTTTGCAATGCTTCTTTCTTCCTTTGGTGTTATGCCTGCTTTTGCAGACGAAACATACAAGGCGGAGTTCCCATTTACAGATATTGTGCGTACAAACAGCTCCGGCTATATGAATGTTAAAGCTCTGTGGGAAAAAGGCATAATAGAAGGAAAAACCGATACATTATTTGCTCCCAATGACCCTCTTACCCGTGAGGAAGCAGCCAAGATTATCTCTCTGGCTGCTGAGCTTCCGGTATCAGCAAACAGAGATACATTTACAGATGTAGTTTCCGGAAGCTGGTATGAAGAGAATGTAGAAACAGTAAATGAGTCCGGACTTATGAAAGGTATCGGGAACAATCAGTTTGGCGTAGGTCAGAATATTACCCGTCAGGATGTAACAGTGCTGCTTGTCAGAATGGCAGATTACCTGAATATCGGAATAGAGCTGATTACAGAACATACTGTAGCTGACATTGCAGATGCATCTGCTTATGCCAAGGAAGCTATAGAAAAGCTTGTTAAGTTCAATGTAATTGACCTTGTAAATAGCAAGTTTGAACCCAAAGAAGATATAACAAGACTTGATTTTTGCGTATGGCTTGACAGACTTCTTATATCCGATGTAAATGCATATGACGACCATATTCAGGATTGGATTCCCGTGGATAAGGATATATCCGAATATGACAATGAGTCTGTTGCTTTTGAGGATTTTGAAGGCAAAATCAAGACACTTGGCGACTATGAGGCAAGACACGGCGGAAAGCCTGCCTCTGAGTACCTTGTTAAGGATGCCGGCGTAGACGGAAGCGGTGCTCTGGTGCTCGAGGGCGACGGCGATGATTACTCATCATTTGAGCTATATCTGTATGATTATGCTCCCAGCACCAACTATATTATGAGCTGGGATATGAAGACCGAGGGGCTTGGCGATTGCTATGCCCGTGTAAATCTTGAGTGGGTAACAACATCAGGTGTTGCTTTGGGCGGTTCCTACATAAAGACAGCAGATACCTATGGCGATACAGATTGGAAGACCTATCAGGGTTCAACCACATCCCCCTCACCGGATAAGCCTCCTGCGTATCTTCGTATAGTAATCTCCATAAGAGGAAAGACCGACGGTAAGGTTTATATAGATAATCTTGACCTGTACAGAATCGTTTTTGAACCTGTTAAGTCATATCTCAACAAGCCTGCCTACAAGGGCCTCATCACTGACCCCAATGGCGAAAGCGATATTCACCTTACTACATATATAGAAGGTCTCGGTGCTTCCTACGATCCGGCAAAATGCGAGCTTACAACTGCTCTTACCGATATGGACGGCAATGTTATAACCGAGTCCAAAATCACCAATCCTACAAAGGAAATGGATGTTACATTCTCGTCAAAGGATTTATCCGTAGGTGACTATATCCTGTATACAAAGCTTATGGATATTGAGACGGGAAGACAAATTGGTTATAACGGCTATGTTATAAGAAAAAGAGAACCCGACTTCAAATCAACCTATAGCTTTGACGAATACGGCAGACTGCTGAGAAACGGTGAACCCTGGTTTGCGATTGGTGTCTATGCAAGAAACACCCATCCCGATGCAGTTGAGGACTTTAAGGATTCTCCCATTGATTTTGTTATAGAGAACTCCTTTAGCCGTTACTGGACAAGTAAAGAGGTTATGGATAAGCTTGCAGAGTATGGAATGACATCAATGATAAGCACAGAGTCAATGTTCAAGGATGCTTTCAGACCTGCATATCAGCACGTTGATGTTACTACAATTGCCTCGGAGAGAGCAATTGTGGAGAGAACCATTGAGGATCTGGGACTTATAGATCATCCTGCTCATCTGGGTTATCAGACCAACAACGAAAGCCCTGCAAACGAATGGGCGGAAAGACTTGCTTGGCAGCAGAAAATATTTGATGCTGTTGATTTTAACCATCTTACCTACGGCGTTGGTGCCGGTGGTAAGCAGGCTGCAATTGACTATGCAAGATGTCAGGATATATATGCTCCAGACCGCTATCCTATTGAAGGCTTCGATACAGATGACATAAGAAGTGTTTACGACCAGGCAAAGGGATTTTATGATTACTCCTTTAACCGTCCTATGTGGTTCGCACTTCAGATTTCCGACCTTGGACCTACCATGGGCGGAGCTTATGCTCACAGAAAAAGAGGACCTAACGAAACGGAACTCAGAAATATGGCGTGGCAGTCCGTTTGCGGCGGAACACAGGGTATTATATGGTATGCACACTTCCATCTGGACGAAAAGGCATATCCCAATATCTCCCGTCCCAAGTCGGAAACAATGCCCGAATACTTTGGTGTAACCGAGGAAGTACTCAAGTTCAAGGATGCGATTTTGTCCGTGGAGGATGCTCCCGATGTGTATCCAAAAGCAGGAATTCCCGAGGAGCTTGTGCATCTTGTCCGCAGATATGACGGAAAGACATATGTGTTCCTTGTAAATATGGATAAAAAGCAGTCGCAGTCTGTAAGCATAAAGCTCTCTGATGCAAAATCCGTTTTTGGTGCATACGCCAACAAGGAATATAAGGTTGACGAAGAGGGCTATGTAGACATTAGTCTGGATGCTCTCGGTGTAGAAGTGCTTATAATCGAACAGGGCGAACAGCTCTCCTGCGATTGCACTCTTGATAACCTTAATATTACAAACGGTGAAAAGAGCTACTTTGTATCTATAGGCGATAATGAACGTACAGTTTTCCTGCCATCATGTGCTACAGAAATCTACTACGATGCTAAAACTCACAAGGATGCTAAGCTATTAATAAATGGCAGTGAGGTATCTCATAGCGGAAAGATTTCCATAGAAGGTCTTGACAAATTCGTAGTTACCGTTGTCTCCGAGGACGGTGCACATGAGAGCAACACAACCTATAATATTGTAATAAGAGAAAAGCCGGTAGAATAAATGAATAGAAAACATCTAAAAAAAATAATAACCCTGATTGTTGCTTTTGCAATATTTACTTCGGTTATCCCAACGGCTTTTGCAGCGGCACAATTACCTTTTACCGATATGCCTCGTGCCTGGACTTTTTCCAATGGATACTATAGTGTAAAGAGTCTTTATGAGCAGGGTATTGTGGAAGGGAAAACGAGCAGTAAATTTGCCCCCAACGACACTCTCACGCGTGAAGAGGCAGCCAAGATTATTGTCAAGGCTGCCGGGGCACCATTAAGCGGTGCCGGCAGCTCGTTTAACGATGTTGAGGCAGGCTCCTGGTATGAGAGCTATGTAAATGCCGCCTGCAGTGCAGGTCTTATGCAGGGTGCAGGTGACGGCTCCTTTGGAATAGGAAGCAATATAACCCGTCAGGATGCCGCAGTAATTGTTGCAAATATGGCAAATTACAAATCAATAGCACTGGAAGAAACAGAAAGATATACTATTGCCGATGCGGATAGTATATCCGACTATGCTCTGGATGCTGTTACAACACTTGTAAATATGAATGTTGCCGACCTTAATGGCAATAATTGTTTTAAGCCTACAGACGATATTACAAGGCTTGAATTCTGTGTGTTTATAGACAGAGTTCTCATATCCGATGTAAATGCCTATGATGACCATTTACAGGATATAATTCCTGTGGAAAAGACAGTTTTGCAGTATCCCAGCGTTGAGGTAGCTTTTGAAGATTTTGAGGATGACAATATTTCCTTTGATCTTACTCATACCGGAGTAGACACTGTTCCGGCAGTAGTAGACACAACCGTGGGTAAGGATTCATCCCGTTCAATAAAGCACTCAGCCGGTGGCAGTGCCTCTACCGAAAATATATTTTTTGATGATGTAGAAGCCGGAACAGAGTACTGTATCAGCTGGGATATCAAGACAGAGGGTATGGAAAACGCAAGTGTCCGTATAGGTATTGAGTGGTACAACGCATCAAATACAAATATCGGAGGCGGGTATATCTACGGCGGCGATATTACCAAAAATACCGACTGGACTAAGCAGACCTATGTTTCCGGTGCCATAAGTGCAGAAAGCAATCCGGAATTTGTGCGTATGGCAATCCAGATAAAGGACGCCAATACTGCCGATAGCAATTCTGTTGTAAAGGGAAATGTATGGATTGACAATATAAAAATATTTAAAGTTATATATAATCCGCTTACAACAGTTCTTGATAAACCTGCATACAAAGGTCTTATAACAGACCCGGACGGCAGGGGAGATATACGGGTTACTTCCTATATAAATGGACTTGGCACATTTTTGAATGAAGAGGACTATAAGCTTATTGCAGAAATATCACCTATAACCGGCGGCAAGATTTCCAATGTTATAAGACATTCGGAGATATCGGATATTTCGGATAGAATGGATATCAGCTTTTCGTCAGGAGAGCTTGCAATCGGTGATTATGATCTGGCAATAAGACTTATAAACATTAATGATAATACAGAGCTTGATGTCAATCACTGGATACTCCGAAAAAGAGAGGAAGATTACAAGCCCAAATACTATTTCGATGACTACGGACGCGTGGTTAAGGATGGGGAACCGTATTTCGGAATCGGTGCTTATGCAAGAAGCTTCAAAGATATGTCGGTGTTGACGGATTTTGCAAATAAACCCATAGATTTTATAATAGAAAATTCTTTTTCTTCCCATTGGGAAAATTATGAAAACTATGAGAAATTTGCACAAAGCGGAATATCCGTTATGCTAAATACCGAATCTGTATACAAGGATGCTTTCCGCAAACAGTTTCAGCACAGCGACATATCCACCATTGCCAGTGAGAGAGTCGTGCTGGAAAGAATAGTAGAGGATTTGGACCTTAAAAATCTGGAGGCTCATATGGGCTATCAGATTAATAATGAAGCTCCTTATCTTCAGTGGTCAGAAAGACTTACGTGGCAAAATCAGATATTAAGTGAAATAGATATGGATCATCTCACCTATGGTACAGGAGGCGGCGGAAAAACCAATGCAATTGGCTATTCGGGCAGTCACGATGTGTATGCCCCCGACCTGTATCCAATTACAGGTAACGACGGAGTAACCGATCCCATCTGGGAAGTCTATGAGCATGTAAAGGGATTTAGTGAGGGAATAAAGAACCGCCCCGTATGGTCAGTAGTTCAGATTTCCGATTTAGGACCCACAATGGGCGGAACCTATGCTAACCGCAAAAGAGGCCCCAACATTACCGAGCTTCGCAATATGGCATGGCAGTCCGTATGTGCCGGTGCACAGGCTGTTATCTGGTACTCCCACTTCCATCTGGATAATACTCTATATGACCCCGACGGTACCAAGGGTATGAGAGATAAAGCGGAAGCCTTAAAGGACGTTACCGATGTGAGCGAGGAATTGGCTAAGTACAAGGATGTCATACTTTCCGTGGAGGATGTTCCCGACATACACCTTAGTGCAGCTATCCCGGACAGATTTGCCCACCTTGTAAAACGGCATAACGGAAAAACATATATTTTCCTTGTAAATATGTCCCAAGGTGCTCAGAATGTGAACTTTAGCTTAAGCGATGCAAAATCTGTATTGGGTGCCGAAAGTCAAAAGACCTATTCAATTGGCGACGACGGAAGTGTAAAGCTCAGCGTGGACGGTTTAGGTGTAGAAATACTTATCGTCGACCAGATAGACCAGCCATCCTATGACTGTGAGCTTAAAAACATACATTTTGGTTTTGAAGAGGATAACTTCTTCGTGTCACAAAAGGATGGAGTCAATTATATCCATATCCCTGCCGATGCAGAGTATCTTTGCTACAATGCAGACATCCACCCCGATGCACGCATTATAGTGAACGGTTGTCCCAATGATACGGAGGGAACAATAGGCTTGGCAGGAAGAGATGAAATAAGATTTACTGTAATATCCGAAGACGGTAAACATCATACTCAAACACGATACACATTAGTTAGAAAATAATTGACAAAAGGAGTGTCAGTATGAAAAAAACTATAACCTTAGCTTTGGCTTTTCTTTTGCTGTTTTCGACATTTGTTGTCAGTGCGGCTCCCGAAATTTCATACGATGGAACATCGGTAATTGTCAAAGGAACAGTAGAAAATGCCAATGCAGAAAATCCGGTTGCAATAATTATTGTAAATCCGGCAGCTGACGGTTCTGAACGGGAGCTTTCAGAAATTGAAGGTGCAAACAGCACAGAAGCATATAACGGCATTCTGGAGTATGTTGGAATAACTACTCTTGACGATGCACTCTCATTTGGAAGCGAAGGCTACAAAATCAACCTGAAAGACGGACTCAAAAGCGGCATATGTGCTGTCTATATGAGTTATATGGGCGAAAATGAGCTTGTAAAGATAGATAGCTTCAAGCACATTAATGCTGACGAGTTGGAATCTCTGGTAAAGAGCTTTAACAGTGAAGATGCAGACTACTCACTCATACTCACTGATTCCAATCTGGATTTGCTCTCCAACATAGGTGTTGACAAAGAGAGCTATGAAAATATCTCGGAAAAGACAGCTTTTCACGGAATATTAAAGACCTTTGCACCCTTTGAAGAGGGAAAACCCAACAAGAATATGTCAGCGGTACTCAATTTCAGTACATCCTTTAACGAGGCACTTGCACTTCAGGAGCTTGCAGAAAGTGACGATACACTATCTGCACTTGCAAAGTACAACACCAAGTACTGGAGTGTGGATATAGACGAGGATGACGATTTCAGCTTACTTGGCAGTGATACCAAAGAGAGCATACTTACTGCAATAAAGACTGCAGTAAAGAGTGCAAAAATCACAAGAGGTAAGGGTATTGCCAATGAATTTACGGCTCTTACCGGTCTTGAAGTTCTCAAAGATAATGTTGTTGTCAAAGGCGATGCAGAAGATTTTATATTGAAATACTATGAGGTCTTCGGTCTTGACAAGGATGCATATCTTGATGGCGGACTTTCGGACTATGACAGGGCAGACATCTGCAGCTACATTATCGAAAACAAGGATGGAGTTTTGGAATATGATGATGTCCTTAGTCTATATAACGATGCTCTGGATAGTCTTGAGGAAGAAGACGAGGACGACAGCAGTTCAAACCGTGTAAGCAGCGGCGGAGGCGGCTCATACAGACCTCCCGTTGTTGAAGTAACCGAAGAGTCGGAAAAGGAACAGATTAAACCCCTCAGCTTTAATGATGTTGCAATCACTCACTGGGCATACGAATATGTGTCCAGACTCTACAACATCGGTGTAGTAGCAGGCAAGGATGAAAAAACATTCAGTCCTGATGCCTCCATTACAAAGGAAGAGTTTATCAAACTCGTTGTTTCTGCACTTAAGCTTGATATAAGCAAAAAAACTTCTGATTTTGCAGATGTAACTGTAGATGCGTGGTATGCACCCTATGTTACCGCTGCGGTCAATGCAGGACTCATATCCGGCAAGAGTGACGGCACCTTTGGTATAGGGGACACCCTTTCCAGACAGGATGCGGCAGTTATATTAAGCCGTGCACTTGCATCAAAGTCAGACACAGAGGTAGCTTTTGCAGATAAAGGCGATATTGCACCCTATGCTTTGGATTCTATAGCAGTTATGAACGCTTCCGGCATTATAAACGGTTACACCGACGGAACATTCAAACCTATGAATTCCATATCCAGAGCAGAGAGCTGTGCAGTGCTTTGCAGGCTTCTTGACAAGAAGGGAGGAGCAAAATGAATAAAACACTAAAAAAAGTACTTTCGTTAATAATTGCTTTTACTATGCTTATCCCTGCAAATCTGGCATTTGCATTCTATGGAACAAATCCTGCTGAGGTTTTGGAGGATTTAGGCATAGCTACTGCGGTCAAATTTCCGTACTTTCACGTGAATTATACAAGAATGGAATTTGCCAGAATGCTTTGCAAACTCGATCCAGAGTATTTTCCGGCAGTTGCAGATACTGAGCTTGTACACGATGTTGATAAGCAGGATGACAAGCAGGCAGCAGCATATACAATAGAAAAGAAGTATCTTGCTCTTGATGGCAATGGCAATTTTAATCCCAATGAGAAGGTTACATACAACGATGCAGTTATAGCTCTTGTAACTCTTCTTGATTACGACAGAGTTGCTCTTGCCAACGGCGGAACAGTTTCTGCCTATTTGAATTCTGCAAAGAGAATAGGACTTGTTGACGGCGTAGTCGCTCCCTCGGACGGATATCCTACAAAAAGCGACCTGGCAACTATGATACTCAATGCTTTGGAAATTCTTCCGGCAGAGATTTCCTACGACGGTGCTTTGATGGCACAGCCGACAGTTCTTGAAAGCAAAAATCTCATAACAGGAGAGGCTAAGCTGCTTTCCACAGATTCAAGAAGTGTGGGTGCCGTTCTTTGTGAGGAAGGCTACATAAATCTCGACGGTAAAATCTACAAGGCTGAGTGTGATATTGATGATGCCCTTGCAGGAAGATTGGTAAAGTACTATCTTCGCAGTGTCGGTGGAGTAAAAACTGTTGTAAGTCTTGCAGACATAAGCGGAGAATCCCTCACACTTTATCCCGACGACATATACGACGTTAAGGTTGGCAGAAGTCAGGTGGAATTTAAGTACGATGACGGAAAAAGAGTGAGCATTCCTCACACTGCAACAATTATCGTAAATGGTAAACCCGGAGATTTAACCAAGGAGCTTTTCAGTGTATTCACCTCGGGTACTATGGAGGTATTCGATTCCGATAATAACGGCGGCTATGACACAGTTGATATGTCATTATGCGTTACAGAAGTAGTAGAGAGTGCAAGCATTCAGAGTAATGCCATAAACACAAAATACACCAAACAGCATATAGACTTTGATGGAAATGACAATGCCTTTGCTCTGTACGAAAACAATATGAAGGTCGGTATGGCTGCCATAAAGGCAGACTCCGTAGTAAGTATTGCGTGTGATGCTTATACAATTTCTGCAGGAAAGCTGAGCTTTGATTATTCCAAGGCAGAGTTTGTGAGAGTATATGTAAGCAATCGAAAAGTTACCGGCGTGCTTGAGCATATGTCCGCTGAGGAGTGTGTAATAGACGAAAGAACATTTGTTCCCGGCAGTCTTTTGAATGTAATATCCGATATGAATGTCAAGAATCCTCTTGAATTGGCATCGACCTACAAATTTTCAATTGATGCTTTCGGAGCCATTTGCGATTTTGAACTTGTAGAATCGGGTGAGCAAATGCAGTACGGATATCTTATGGCTGCCGGAGTAAACAGCAATGCATTTGACAGCAAGATGCAGGTTAAGATATTAAATAATGATTCCGAGCTTCTTGTCTATGATGTAAAGGAAAAATATTTCCTCGACGGAGACAGAGAGGTTATAGATGGCGGATACACTCTTCCGGCAGTCCTCAATTCCCGTCAGCTCATAAGATACAAGCTCTCCGGCGGTGTGATTATAGCCATAGATACTGCCAATATCGGCGATAAGGAAGTTCCAGATACTTCGCTTTCTCTGGATTATAGTGCAAAGGATACCGCGATGCGTTACTGGGGCGACTTCAACGGATTTGAAGATCACAGAACCGTTGTTGCTTCCGACACCAAGGTGTTCTATGTAACAGACGATGCAGATGCAGACGAATCCGCCTTTAAGGCAGAGTCACCATTGATTTTCGCTTCATCCACTTTTTATAACTACGAAAGCTACGATATCGGTGAGGTAGGTAAGACAGCCTGCATACTTGTATATGCAGATGTAAGTGACGATATCAGCTTTATGAATCGTGCATATATGGTAGAAAAGGTAGTAAAAACTCTTAACGACAGCGGTGACGATGTGACAAGATTCTACCTCCACGGTTACGCAGGCAGTATTACAAAGGATTTGATTGATGGCGACGAGTTCATATTTACCGATGTGTCCGAAGCTACAAACAAGACACTTTCTGATATAAGAAAGGGAGATATCGTACGTTTTGCAGAGAATGCAAGCGGAAAAATCGTCAAGCTTGAGAGGGCATTTGCCGTAGAAAAAGAACCCACAATGCATATAGACGATCTAACCGCCAGCGGACTTCACTACGAATACGGTACACTCTACAACACAAATGCAACTCACTTTGAAGCTGTGGCAAAGACTGACCTCAGTGATGTAACCGAAGATGAAAAGTTTGTGTTTGCGTACAAATACCCCGCAAAAATCCCCGTGTACAATATGATAGACGGAACAATAACGCTTTATAGCGGAGATTTCCAGAACATTCCCACATATATAAACAGTGCCGAAAAGGTAACGGTCTTCATCCATATGGGTGCTTACGCATTCTATAGTGCAGCCGTTTATATCTGGGAGTAGAAAGGAGGAGATAATAAATGAAGAAATATATAGCTTTCTTTCTTATAGCTGCGGTTATGCTGCTTGGAAGTGCAGTTGTAGTGTCGGCAGACACTCCTGTTCTAAGCTCGCTTGACTCTTTTGACACCTTAAATACCGGAACCGTTTCAGCCGCAGATGTTACAACATATGCAAAGGCCTTTGGAAGCTGGTTCTATCCCGAAGGTTCTTCTCTTGAAATTATAGAGGACGGTTATAGCGGAAAAGCACTCAAAATCACAGAAAACGATGCCACAAAATTCCAGATAGCACTTCTGAATGATACTGCAGTATTTGCACCCACTGCGGATGCACCTGTATATGTTTCATTCAAGCTGAAAGTTGATGGAAATACCGGAGATTTTCTGATAAATTCCGGATATGATTCCCTGTGCTACATTATGACAAGCGGCAGTGATTATATCTTTATGCCCACTAACAAAAGCGGTAATCTCACCTGCACACCCGGTGAATGGTACGACATACAGGTTAAGTTTTCACCAAATCGTGCAGACATCAGAATTACCGATAAGTATGGTACATCGGTAACCGGTTACAGAGCAAATAACGCTAACTATTTATATATGTATTCCTGCCGCGGCAATGGATGGGCTTCTGTTGCAGGACAGCAAATCATATTTGATGAAATAAGAATTTCCCAAGGCGAGGAAATCTCAACGGAGCCGGTAAATACTCCTGAGACAGAAAATGTAAGCAGAATGCCTGAATTTAGTTTCCGTTATGAACCCTTTATGAAGGTTAGTGAGGATAATGTGGTTGTTACTGTAACAGACCAAGACGGTAACACCGTGGACACTGATAAGTATCAGGTTACAACAAGCTATGAAACAGTAAATGTCATATTTGAAGATATGCTGGATAAGGATACCGAATATACCGTTACGTTATCCGGCGTTGAGGATATGGATGGTTTGGAAGTACCGGCTTATGAATTTACATTTACTACAGAAATAGCCAGCAGACTCACCCTTGCAGAGAACGGCTTGAATATATCCTCTGGTGATACCCCTGCCATTGAACTTACATTTGACGGTACAAACGGCTATCCGACAACAGATGTAAAAATTCTTAGTGTCATTTACTCTGACGGAGAGATGTCTTATTTAGACTTTAGAAACGGTGTCATTGATGCTGACGGCAAATTAATTCTTTCATCATATACTCTCCCTGAGGGCAAAGAGCTTAGTGATTTAACTATTTTGGTTTTTGCCGATTCACCAAAACTTATTCCTGTATGTGAAGCAATAAATTGCTTTGAATAAAATATTATTTATTTGAGAGGATGATTTATTATGAAAAAATTATGTGCAATGTTTTTGTGCATAACAATGCTCCTGTCACTGGTTTGTGTGGCACAGGCAGCAACAAGCATCAACCAGGTAGATACATTTGATGACCTTAGTGTCGGAACTATTTCGGCAGCAGATATTGCAGCTTATTCAAATGCGTTTGATAACTGTAACTATTTCAGACCAAACGGAGCTGCTATATCCATAACAAATGATGGATATATGGGAAATGCTGTTACATTTGTAGAAGATGGCGGCAGCGGTTTTTTGATTGATATACGAGATGGTAAGAAAAATGCGAACTTTGCACCTACTGCAGATGAACCCGTATATCTTAACTTCAAAATGAAAATTGTAGACAGTATAGACGAAACACAGGCTTTTCAGATTCAGACAAGTGCCGGCAGCTCATTGATGTACATTCAGAAAAACGGCGATACCTATATGTGGTGGCACGCCGGTGATACAGTAAGATTTAAATGTATTGAAGGCGAATGGGTTGACGTACAGGTTAAAATGACAGTGGGCAAAACAGAGATTAAAGTTTCTGATATGCACGGACATATCAACACAGCTTCCAGAAACGAGACATCTCAGTATATAAGAATAAAGAACGTAAATATGTTGGAAAATGCATCAATTGCTCTTGATGAAATCAGAATAATTCAGGGCGACGGTACAGACGCTTTGAACATCACTGCATCAAGTTACGGTTCTTCTCCCTCTACTAAAACAGTAGTGGCAAACGAAACTTTTGAAGGCTGGACAAACGGAAAATTGGAAGCATATATGGGAACCAGCGGAAACTGGGCAAGTAGATACATATACGATGGTGAGCGTTCTACAATTACCAGAGAAGAATGTGATGGCAATATCAGCCCTGCTATAAAAACATTGGGTAGCTATAAGCCCAATGGAGCAAGTAAATCTACAACCTTTGAAACAGGGGTAGCATACACAGCGTTTGATTTCAAAATCACCAACGATTTGAGAGCAACTGACACATCAGCGGGAACTTCTATTGCACAGCTTGGTGTCAACGATTACAATGAATATCTTTGGGTGCACAATGGTACTTTCCGATTGAGACCTCCGTTTACAGACGGCAAAGCGGTTGCATACACAAGAGATGTGTGGTACACAATTGTAACTACTTTTGAAAATAAAGGTACAACAAATCACCTTACCATTAAAATTTATGATAAAGATGGAAACGTTGTTTTATCGGATGAGGCAGATACAACTGCTATAACCTTTGCTGCTGTGTGGTTTGAGGGATATGGCGTAGCTGATACTGAATTCTCAATTGATAATGTTAAAGTTATTCACGAAGAGTCAACAGTATCAAATATTATTAATGGTAGCGTTATGACAGAAATTCTGGGTGGAAAATCTAAAGAAAATCTCAGCACAACAACTCCTGCTGTTAAAGTTTCCTTTGACGGAATAGTAGCAGATGGTTCTACTGCTAAGTTTGTTTCAGCAGACAAAGAGATTTCAGCTACCGTTAAGTTTACAGGTTCATCTCTTGTAGAAATAGCACCTGTTACTCCTCTTGATTATGACACAAGCTATACTCTTGACCTTTCCGGTATCAAGGGACTTAATAATCAGGGACTTGCAACAGGCTCCACAACTGCACTCTCCTTAAAGACACCTGTTTACAGCGTAGGTACAATGGCAGTGGGCACGCCTGCATATAACGGAACACAAGTGACAGTTCCCGTAACATTTACAAACGAAAATGTTGATGAACTCAATGCAATGGTTATTGCAGCACTCTTTAGCGGAGAAAACTCTGATAAGCTCGTATGGGCACAGACCAAAAATATAGTTGCAGGCAAGATGGGTGAAAATGAATTTACATTCACCAATCTTCCTGAAAATGCTGATACTATGGAGCTTAAGGTGTTTGCTTGGGATAACTTTGACTCCTTAAAGCCTCTTTACAAAAAATAATTTATCCCGGAACAAAATTATACAAGCGTTGCCATTTGGCAACGCTTGTTGTATAATAATTTTGACGATATACAAAAATTTCCCCGGAGGTTTATACAAATGGTAATTAATGATATAGTATATGACGAAAAGCACGATTTAAAGATGAAAATATATCTGCCCGATGACAGCAGGGATTTTGATGTGTTTGTATATTTTCACGGAGGCGGTCTCGAAAACGGAAGCAGAGGTGCTGCGGATCTTTTTGCCGAAGATCTTACAAATAAAAACATTGCAGTTGTATCCGTGGATTACAGACTGTACAACGATGCAAAGTTCCCCGATTTTCTGGTGGATTCCGCAAATTCCATTGCATGGGTTAAGGCAAATATGCAAAAATACGGAAACTGCAGGAGATTATTTGTTGGCGGCAGCTCCGCCGGCGGATACATATCCATGATGCTTTGCTTTGACAAGAGATATCTTCTGGATGCAGGTGTTTGTCCCGATGATATTGCAGGATATATACACGATGCAGGACAACCCACGTCTCATTTCAACGTTCTTCGTGAAAAGGGCATTGACACAAGAAGAATCATCGTTGACGAAACAGCACCCCTGTACTTTATCGGTATGGAAAAAGAGTATCCTCCCATGATGATTGTCGTTTCCGATAACGATATGGAAAACCGCTATGAACAGACAGAGCTGGTTATGTCAACACTAAAACATTTCAGATACGATATGTCAAAGGTTACTTACAAGGAAATGAACTCAACCCATTGCGGTTACTTAAATAAAAAAGACGACAACGGAAATAATCTGTTTGCCAATCTGGTATTGGAGTTTATACAGTAAAAGGAGATACACAAAATGAAAGATATTAAACTTTTTTACAAACTCATAGTTCCCGATAAGTCGGAATTACTTCTTGACTACAAACCCGGCGAGGACTGGCTTGACTACTTTGTGCCCAAGGGCGGAGAGTGGGAGCAAAAGGACGGATGGCTCATCGGTACAGAGCGAGGAAACAAAGGGGGCATCCTTTTTACCAAGGATTATTACGAGGATGACATTATGCTCTCCTTTACCGCAAAGACGGCTCTTCCCGCAACCCGTGATGTAAATGCGGTTATCTGTGGTCACTGGAACGATGAGATTGACTATTTGGGCGAGGCATATATCTGCGGTGTCAACGGTTGGTACGAGCACAAAAGCGGTATTGAGCGTCACAGACGCAGACCACGCTCCATCAACACAATGTTTAACTACACCCCCGGAGAAGAAATTCAGATTAACTTCGGCTCCGTGGAGGGACACCTTTTTATGACAGTAAACGACATCCTTGTGTGCGAGCTTGAAGATCCCGACTACTTAAAGGGCGGACACGCAGGCTTTTCACCTTTCTGCACAAGGCTTATGATAAAGGATATTCAAGTACGCAAGATTTATCACGAACCGCTTATACAGTCTTATGATTTAGAATTTTAGGGGGATATATATGATAAATGTAAAGGATTACGGTGCAAAAGGTGACGGTATTACCAAGGACACTGCCGCCATTCAGCGTGCTATTGATGCAGGTGGTATTGTGTATTTTCCTCCGGGAACTTATGTCAGCGGCACACTGTATTTGCACTCCAACGGCGGACTCAATCTTTCTCCCGGTGCAACAATTTATGCCAGTCCGGACAGAGAGGATTACAATGCCGACGATTTTTGCCCTCAAAACGGCTTCAGTATTGCAGAGCACGCATCCGGTGCACATCTTATCATCGCACTGGAGCAAAAGAACATCACCATTTGCGGCGGTGGAAAAATTGACGGAAACCGCAGTGCTTTCTATAATGAAAATGAGGTTGACAGATTTGGTAAACATTCCATTGGTGAGTGGCGTCCCGGTCAGATGATTTACATCTGCGAATGCTCCGATGTTACAATTCGGGATGTGGAGCTGACAAATCCTCCTTACTGGACTTGCTTTCTTCACGGATGTGAATTTGTAACCATCGACGGAATAAAAAGCCGCAATCCCGTATGCGGACATCAGACAGACGGTCTGGATATAGATTGCTGTCGCTTTGTTACGGTATCAAATTGTCACATTGATTCTGCGGATGATGCTATTACGCTTCGTTGCAGTGACAAGCGTCTGGTTAACAAAAAACCTTGTGAAAATATCACGATTTCAAATTGTGTGCTTCGTTCTTTCAGCAATGCAATAAGAATCGGAGTCGGAAGCGGTGATGTGAGGAATTGCACATTAAGTAATATTGTAATCCATAAGTCCCGTACAGGTGTCTGCATGGTGGGACGGTATGTCGGCACGGCACCCTATGCACGGTTGGAAAATATTATGTTTAGTAACATTGTGATGGATACGGAAATCCCATTTAATATCGTAACTTCAATGCTGGAGGAAGGACCGGAAAAAACCGATAGATTTATCCGTAATATTTCCTTTTCTCATATCCGCGGAACATGTACAAAACCAGGTGTAATTCTTGGCAATGAATCTGTAACAATTCATAATATCTCTTTTGACAATGTAGAATTTACAAAAAGAAAAGCAGACGACATCAGTTTTTCCGATGCTCCATATCCCCCAAGAGGCAGTGATTCCTACGGATTCGGTGTGCCGCCTGCGGGAGTATTTGTAGGCAATGCTTCGGATGTCCGTTTCAGAAACTTCCGTATAATATGGCAAACAGATGACAAGAGATGGAAATACGGTCTTATGACACACAATGCACATAATTTATCTGTTGCGGATTGTGATTTTGAAAATAAGGAATGTAAGGCTTGACATATCACAAAAGTAATGAGTGCTGATATTTTAAAAAGGAGCAATTTACAAATGAAGGTTACTGTAATAGGAAACGGTGTGTTATCGCTTAGTGTCGCGGCACAGGTGTCTTCAAAAGGAGATGAAACTATTTATATAGACTTGTGCCGAAGTAATAAAGCGGATATTGATAATTACAAAGTTAATGTTGTCGGAGCCGAAGAGTACAGCACACTTATTAAAAAAGTCACAAAAGATTTTAGTTATGTTGATAAATCAGATATTATTATAATTACTGTGACTGCATCACAACATCAAAAAGTGTTGGAAAATATTATTTCGTTCTTGCATGATGGTCAAACAATAATATTTTTTCCTGCTTGTTTTGGTGCTATAAATTTTTTAAAAGCCATTAAAGAGAAAAATATTGATGTAACAGTGTGCGAGGCGGTATCATTTTTATATGTTTGTGAAAAGTGCGATGAAGATACAATATTTGTACAAGCAGTAAAAAACAGCATAAAAATGGCAGTAAACCCCAAAGAAAAAACCGACGAAACCATATCATTTTTAAACAAATGGTTTCAAGGTTTAGTTCCTGCAAAGAGTTTTCTTGAAACCAGCCTTGACAATATGAATCTTACACTGCATCCACTGCCTGTATTGTTGAATGTAGGTGCTGTTGAAAATAACGAAAAAGAATTTTATCATTATACTCAGGGCGTTTCTCCGTCAGTTGGAAAGCTTATGGAGAGAATGGACGAAGAAAGAATGAAAATAGGAAAAGCATTGGGAATAAAACTAACAAGTGCGTTTGAGCAGCTAAGAGAGTATTACGGAGAGCGCGGCTTAAACTCCATGACAGAGTACATATCCTCGGAAAAGGGACCTTATACTGATGTTAAAGGGTTTGGACTAAATAGCAGGTATATAGTCGAGGATGTACCTTATTTGCTTGTTGCGGCAAGTTCTATTGCAAAATGCTGCTGTGTCGAAACACCTGTAATTGATTTGGTAATTAAATTAGCAAGTTTAATTATGGAAGCAGATTATACTTCCACAGGATATAATTTTGAGGATTTAAACGATATAGTTTAGTGTCAGGAGGTGGAATCTAATATGAGTAAGATTTATATCGGTTGGTCAGAAGTAAGCATAACCCCCGATAAAAAAGTTTCACTTGTAGGTCAGTTTGCAGAAAGAATATCACAGTATGTTGAAAAGCCCATCACTGCTACCGCTTTTGCAGTTTCTTCAGATGACGAACAGATGATTATGGTTAGCTGTGACTTAGTTAGCGTAGCCACAAATCTTGTATCTGCAGTAAGGGAGCGGTTTAAAAATAACACCGTAGGTATAATCCCCGAAAAAATCATTTTAAATGCGATACATACTCACACCGGACCAATGTACCCGAGGGAAAAATTCTCCGTTTCAGCCGGAGCAACAAGAACTTTACTTGAAGCCTTTTTGAAAGACGGAAGAAAATATATTGCAAATCAAAAGATAACAAAAAGCTCCGAAATAATTACTCCGGAGGAGACATTTACTTTCTTGGTAGACAGGATATCCCAAGCAGTTTCAGAGGCATGGCAAAACAGGCAGGAAAGCTCTTTTGTAAATGCTTTTGGCCGTGCACCTGTGGGTATGTGCCGAAGGGTTACATACAACGATGGCAGTGCTCAGATGTGGGGGGAGACAAATCAGGCAACATTTGTATCTCTTGAGGGTGGAAGCGACACGGGTATTGAACTTTTGTACGTGTTTGACACTCAAAACAGGCTAACAGGTATAGTAGTAAATCTTGCGTGTCCTGCACAATGCGTTCAGCACCGACATTTTATTTCTCCTGATTTCTGGGGTGAGGTAAGATACCTTCTTCGTGAAAGATTTGGCAGTGACATCTGTATTCTTGCACAGTGCAGTGCGGCAGGAGATCAGGCTCCCATTGATTTAATAAGGTGGGTTGAGCCGGAAAGTGATGTCAATGATCCTAACATAGTAAGAAAATATCCCGTAAAAAGAAAAGCGGATCCTTCAATGTTCGATTTGAAAGGAATGAAGCTGACAGGAAGACGAATTGCCAGAGAAATCATATCCGTATACGAAGACGGACTTGAAGAGCTTCAGTCGGATGTTCGGTTTGTGCATAATACGGAGATAGTCAAATTACCCATAAGAAAAGTAACATTGGAGCAAGGGCTGGCGGCACAAAAAGCAATTAACGATTATTTGCGTGACAAAAAAGGCGACGTGGATTTTTATGACCTTGCAAATCTTCAGGTTCATCTCGGAATATTAAACCGTCTTGAATTCCAGAATTCCAACAGCATATACGGTGCAGAAGTCCATATTGTGAGGCTCGGCAGTATTGTCATGGCCACAAACCCCTTTGAACTGTTTCTTGAATACGGAAACCGGATTAAGGCAAGAAGCAGGGCAGAGCAAACATTTATTGTACAGCTTGCCTGTGGCTGTGAGGACTATCTTCCAACAAAAAAAGCGGAAGAGGGCGGACATTACAGTGCGTTTGTTTCCAGCGGACTTGTGGGACATGAGGGCGGAGATTTGCTTGTAGCCAACACACTTGAGGAAATAAATAAGCTGTTTTAAAAAAGGGAGAAAATTCTATGGTTATAAAAAATTGTACTATTATAGATTGCACAGGAAGATTACCCTATGTTTCGGATGTGCAGGCAGAAAACGGCATCATAACAAAAATAGGGCAAAATCTTATGGGTGAGGAAATAATTGACGGACAGGGCAAATATCTCATTCCGGGGCTTATAAATCTGCATGTACACATAAACAGAAGAAATGTCTCCAGAACACAGAGCTCTTTCCGTTCGGGTGCTCCTGCAATAGAAAACAGTTCGGATTTTCACAGAATTCTGTATGCGGCACGCAATGCGTGGTATGAACTGTCCCAAGGTGTTACAACCATGAGAGATTTGTGCTCTGTGGGACGGACGGCATCGGCATTAAAGGATGCAATTGAACAGGAAATTATTCGTGGGCCCAGATTATATGTTTGCGGTATGGGTATTGCCGCAACAGGAGGACACGAAACACACCGTTACAAGGGTGCGGTGGAAGCTGACGGCAAGCAAGAAGTTCTGAAAGCAGTTAGAAACGAAATAAAATACGGTGCAGATTTCATAAAAGTTATGGCAAGCGGTGGTATTGGAGGAATGCCGGAGCATGAGCATCCTGCATGGTCTGAGCTTAGTGTGGATGAAATTCGTGCGGCGTGTGAGGCGGCACACAGTCATAACAAAAAGGTGACTGTTCATGCCATGGGCTCACTTCCGGTTATGAATTCACTTATAGCTGGGGTTGACGGAATAGAACACGGAGCTTCCCTCAGTGATGAAGCACTGGATATAATGGCGGAAAAGGGAGTTTACTATGTTCCAACGGCCAGCGGAATTGCGGCTGTTGCCCAAAAAGAAAGGAAAAACGGAAATACAAGCCTTGCAGACATAATCTGCAATGAGGTTGTATTTCCGCAACTTGAGAGCATAAAGAAAGCTCACAAAAAAGGTATCTTAATCGGTGCCGGAACCGATACATTGGGTGATTTGTGCGACGAATTACTTATACTGGAAAAGGCAGGTCTTTCTTCGTATGAAGCATTGCAAGCTGCAACATCCAACGGTGCAAAAATAGTGGAAAACGATATGATAGGAACAATTGAATGTAATAAAATTGCAGATATGGTTCTCCTGAATGCAAACCCCCTCGAAGATTTACACAATATAAAAAAGGTAAATACAGTTTTCTTTGGGGGCAGGATTGTAAGCGAAAAATGGATGTGTAATCTGCAGTAATCATAGTGCTCAAATGAGGATTATGTGTATTTATTAAAATAAAATTGCTTTGAGAGGGAATCCGGCGTTATAACAGAAAGGGGAAAGGTATATTTGTAACGGTGATATGAGCCAATTACATTATACCGGAAATAATTATGAGTAAATATTCAGTTGGTGTTGATTTTGGCACCTTGTCCGCAAGGGCAATACTTGTTGATATGGAAAACGGCAATACCGTTGCCGAAGCCCAGATGGAATATGCCCATCAGGTAATGTGCGATGAACCCTGTTGGAACAAAAAAGTCGACCGCAGTTCAGCATTTCAGAATCCGCAGGATTATCTTAATTGCCTTTCGTATGTGGTTAAAAATGTAATATCGGGAGTTGATGCCGAGGATGTTTTGGGTATAGGTATTGATTTTACATCCTGCACTATGCTTCCTGTGGACGAAAACGGTGTACCGATGTGCTTCAAGGATGAATATGCAAATGAGCCTCATGCGTATGTAAAACTATGGAAGCATCACGGTGCACAGTATGAGGCGGATTTCATTACAGAAAAAGCAATCGAAAACGGAGAAGAGTGGCTGGATACATACGGCGGAAAGGTATCATCCGAATGGCTTTTGCCAAAAATTCTGGAAACCTTGAACAAGGCTCCCAAGCTCTTTGAGGACACATCAAGATTTATAGAAGCTGCCGACTGGCTTGTGTGGATGATTACCGGAGAGGAAAGCCACAGCAGTTGTATGGCAGGATATAAAGGACTGTGGAATAAAAAAAGCGGCTATCCGAACAGTGAGTTTTTAAAGAAGATATCGCCGCAATTTGAAAATATTGTGGGTACTAAAATTTCCGAAAAAGTTAAACCTACGGGTGTCAAAGCAGGAGAAATAAATGAATACGGCTCAGCTTTAACCGGCTTGAAATCCGGCACAGTTGTTGCCGTTCCCATAATTGATGCACATGCGGCACTTCCGGCTGCAGGAATCGTCAGTGACAAAAAGCTTATGCTTATTATCGGAACCTCCACATGCCATATTGTAATGGATAAAAATATGTATAATATTCCGGGCATTTGCGGAAGTGTTGAGGATGGTGTTATCCCCGGATATGTTGCATATGAGGCAGGACAAGCCTGCGTAGGCGATAGTTTTGACTGGTTTGTGAAAAACAGTGTTCCGGGAGAATACTATGAGGAAGCAAAAAAATCTTCCAAAAATATTTTCGAGCTTCTTACCGAAAAGACAGAAAAAATAAAAGTGGAAGAAAGCAGGCTTGTAGCACTGGATTGGTGGAACGGAAACAGGACTCCCTATGCAGATTATGATTTATCGGGAGTAATAGTCGGACTCACCCTGAGCACCAAGCCGGAAGAAGTGTATCGGGCGATGATAGAGTCAACTGCATTCGGAACAAAAAGGATTGTTGAACTCTATGAGAATAACGGAGTTAAGATTGACGAGATATATGCAACAGGAGGTATTTCTCAAAAGAATACATTCCTTATGCAGATTTATGCAGATGTCCTTGGCAAGAAGATAGTAGTTCCCGTAAGCACACAGGCAGGTGCAAAAGGAAGTGCGATTCTTGCTGCCTGTGCAAGCGGCTATTACACTTCGTTTGATGATGCGGCAAAATCTATGGCTGACAAGGAATCAATAACATATATTCCCGACGAGACCAATGTACAAAGCTATTTGAGACTTTATGAGATTTACAAAGAATTGTCCCGATTTTTTGGAGAAGATAACAAAAAACTAATGAAAAAGCTTAAAAAATAAAGTGGAGATTGTTATGAAAAAAGATTATCTTGAAGATCCCTTTCTTCACAGACAACCGACATATTCCGACAACTATCTTTCAAGGTTTAGTTACGAAGGTGTAAACGAATTGTGGATGTTTATAAAGTAAAAAATGGTTTGTAAAAAATTTTTCGGAATTTTTTACAAACCATTTTCTTATTATATTTCAAAATCCATACAGCTTCTCGATGCTGTAAAAGGTCTCACCTTTGTGTTTGCAGCTTCCACGTGGATTGGATGCACTGCATAAGCCTTTAGTGCTTCTTCACTCTCCAGTGTAGAGTCAAGCATTACATCTCCGTTAGAGGAGGGCAGGGGGTCAATATGAACCTTTATATCCACAAGACCGGGTACTTGACCTTTTAGTGCTTCAAGACTTTCTTTCATTTCCTTTTTTATCTGTGCTTTTTCCTCGGGAGAGAACTCCTCCTTGAGGTTCCAGATTATCATATGCTTTACCATAATATACAACTCCTTTTTTGATTGTTTGTATAAAGATATTGTATCATATGTGAACTATCTTGTCAAAAGTAATTGAAAAAACCGTGGTTTTATGGTATAATGACCTCAATGTTTTGATAGCTTAAATGCTTAATTTTTTAGTCCCAACATAACACGAACCTCACATCCATAAGGCGTGCATCTAAACCTTACAACTTGCAATAATTGTGTCGAATAATGTTGAAAGGTGCAGAAAGAAAGGGGAATATCTGTGAAAACAAAAATTAAATACTTAATAATAAGATTTGTTTTATGTCTGATAGTTTCTTATGTTTTCTCGCTAATTAAATGTGAAGTTCTTACACATAAATATTATGATGAGTTCGAGTACGCTTATCAAGAAAACGCAATGCTTGGAGAAATGGAATTCTTTAAGGTCTTAGAATATAAGGCTTGTGATTTTGCTCAAGTTTATTATGTTTCTAAAGGATATTCGTTGGGTAGTGTACTGACTTTTGCTTATGAGGATGGGAAGTGGGAAGAGGTCTCATGGTCAACCCCTTGGTCTGCATCTGGGAATGCAGATAAAACAGTTTATCCATATTTTTGGCACTGGATATATTTTATGTTTTAAATGTTTTACTTGTGTCAAGTCTATAAAATTCAATAAATTAGTTTGCCCATAATAAACATTTATATATCGGGCAGGAAAAATTCCAAAACAATAATTATACAATTGACTTTAATTTTA
>JAZPXS010000344.1:0-2839 GCA_045543775.1 Clostridia bacterium | reverse complement strand
GTAAGATATATGGTCAGTGGCTTTGCGAGGCACCTCTCTTTGTATATGACTTTGATAAGTTTGACGCAGCAGATATTCTGCCTCTCTTTGCTAAGTATCAGATTACAACCTTCTGTGCGCCCCCCACAATGTATAGAATGCTTATGAAGGAGGATATTTCCAAATATGATATGTCTTCGGTACAGCATGCCAATACTGCAGGCGAAGCTCTCAATCTTGAGGTTTACAAGCAGATTAAGAAGCTTACCGGACTTAAAATTATGGAAGGCTTTGGTCAGACAGAAACTACTTGCCTTATTGGTAATCTCCACGGCAGAGAGTACAAGCTCGGTGCAATGGGTAAACCCGTACCCCTTTATGATGTGGATATAGTAGACCCCGACGGAAAAAGTGTAGATGTGGGTGAAAATGGCGAAATCGTTATTCGTACCTCCGAAAGAGTACCTTGCGGTCTCTTTAAGGGATATTACAAGGATGAGGAAAAAACTGCGGAGGTATGGCACGACGGACTTTATCATACAGGTGATGTGGCATACAAGGACGAAGACGGCTTCTACTTCTATGTTGGCAGAATAGACGATGTTATCAAATCCTCCGGTTACCGTATAGGACCTTTTGAGATAGAAAGCGTTATTATGGAGCTTCCATATGTATTGGAGTGCGGTGTATCTGCCGCTCCCGACGAGATTCGCGGTCAGGTTGTTAAGGCAAGCATAGTTCTTACCAAGGGAACCGAAGCCAGCGAAGAACTTAAAAAAGAAATACAGAACTATGTCAAGGAGCATACTGCACCCTACAAGTACCCAAGAATTGTAGAATTTAAGGACAGTCTTCCCAAGACAACAAGCGGTAAGATAATAAGAGCGAAGCTCTAAAAAATACTTAGATGAGATGCAAAGGTAAAAACTTTTGCATCTCACTTTTGTTATACTTGAAAACTTTCATTTTTTGGTGTAAAATACACTTGTAAAAATACTTGGAGATAAAAAGTTATGTTTTATACAAATGAAAACACAAAAAAAATAATTCGCCATTTTGTTACACTTTTTTCCTTTTTATGTGTGGTTTTTTGTAGTGCATACGCATCCTCAGGCTACATAGTTTCCCTTCGGGAAATTCCAATTATGCTTATGTCCGGAAAACACAATGCAGAATACATAGATGATACTCTTTACAAGGTAAATACAGTTAGTGAGGCATATGCAATTTTTGGGGCGGAAAATATAGAAGCATGTTTTCCCGATTGTGAGATGGAGCTTTTTGATTATCCTCAGACTCCAAGTGATGAATATTTCAATTTTCAATGGTGCCACAACAGTATAAAGGCGGAGAAAGCAAGGGAAAAGGGACTTACAGGCAGAGGTGTCAAAATAGCTGTTATAGACAGCGGTGTTGATGTGAACCACCCTGATTTTGATGATGTAAATTTTGAACAGGGGTACAACTGTGCTGAAAATGCAACAGATGAGAATGATTTAAGCGACATAGTAGGGCACGGAACAACTGTTACAGGTGTTATTGCTGCCTGTACTGATAATGATATAGGAATTGCAGGAGTTGCAAGCGGAGTTACTGTAATTCCCATAAAAATTACTGAAACCAAGAAATTTTCTTTGTCAATGCTTTTGAAAGGTTTAAAAAAAGCACTGGAGACGGATTGTGACATAATAAATATGAGCCTTGGCGGACCTATAACCGATTCGCAGACTCTTGCCGCATTCAAGACGTATACAGATGAGGCGGAAAAGCGGGGAATAACAGTTGTAGCAGCTGCCGGAAACAGCGGAAATACTAACAATGATGTTAACTATCCTGCGGCTTTTGATACCGTGATTGGAGTAGGTGCAGTTGATAAGTATTTGAATGTTGCTGTTTTTTCCCAAAGAAATGAAGGTGTCTTCATTACTGCTCCCGGAGTGGATATTTACTCGCTTATAAGTGGGGGAAAAGCGGGATTTACCGGAGGTACATCTTTTTCGTCACCTATGGTTGCGGCATCACTGGCACTTGTAAAGCAGGCTTGTCCGGAGTACAAGGGAGAAGATATGCGTAAATTACTTATGGATACAGCTGTTGATTTAGGTGCTGAAGGTTACGATGTGAGTTATGGTTACGGTATGCTTAATCTGGAAAATATGATAAATAGAATACAAAACCGATTACCAAACATAGTTGTAACCGAGGGTAGGAAGAATTCTGTATCACGGATACATATCCATAATAATGCTTCTGTAGCTTTTGATGCACAGCTTATATTATCCGGTAATACACTTGATATTAAAGATATGAAATTTGAAAGCGGTGTAACCAATGTGGGTAATATGGATGGAGTGGAAACGGTAATGCTCTGGGATAATAGGCTTAGACCTCTTGTAAGAAAGTATTTTATGAAGTAATAACCTATCAAATAATTTTTTTAAAAAAATAAAGTAAAAATTGTAAAAAAGCCTTGACAACCCAATGTTTTTTTGGTATCATATCTAAGTGTTAAAAATATTGGGCTATCGCCAAGTTGGTAAGGCACCGGATTCTGATTCCGGCATTCGGAGGTTCGAGTCCTTCTAGCCCAGCCACAAAAAAGCAACCGTACAGAGAACGGTTGTTTTTTTGTGCAATAATATAGGAAGGACTCGAACCTTGGGAAGGTGCGAGCGTAAAGAAAACAGTCCGGTGGACTGTTTTTAGGGAGCAGCCCGAAGCCCGGTACCGAAATGCAAAGCATTTGGGTGGGCAAGGGTAACAGTTTGCGAAGCAAAATGTGTCAGTCCTTCTAGCCCAGCCAAAAATCGACAAGGTTCATTGAATCTTGTCGATTTTACTTATTACCTATTCACTCTTC
>JAZPXS010000343.1:0-2965 GCA_045543775.1 Clostridia bacterium | reverse complement strand
CGCTTTGGCCTCCGACTTGATATGACTTTAAGTTTCTGATAGAAGCTGTAGAGCCGGACGAGGCACTAAAGCGTGCAATGGAATCCGATGTGCCCACATTTGTTTCCGATTCGGGAGACAACACAACCGCAGGTGCGGCAGGAGATAATGCCTATATGTTAAATAGGATATTAAATCTTGGTATGGAGGATGTACTTGTCGCAGGTATAGCAGATGAGCCTGCCTGTCAAAAATGCTACGAGGCAAATATAGGGGACACCCTTACTCTCAAGGTTGGCGGCTCTCTTTCTTCCGACAGTGAGAGTGCTTCCATAACAGGTAAGCTTATACACAGAGGCGATATAATTTCCTATACAGGAGCAAACGCAGGGGAGAGTGCCACACTGGACTGCGGTAAGTTCACCATAGTCATTACAAAGAACAGAGCCGCACTTTGCAGACCGGATATATTTGAGTCCATTGATCTTGACTATACCAAGTTCAAAACCGTGGTGGTAAAGCTGGGGTATCTTTTCCCTGAGCTTGCCGAAGTTGCACAGAGGTCTATTCTTGCGTTCACTCCCGGAAGCTCTACCGAGAGACTTCAGGATATGGGACTTAAAAATATAAGAAGACCGATGTTCCCGTTGGATGATAATTTTATGTAATCAAAAGTAAATGCATACCTCTTTGGTATGAATTGCTTTTGCCATAAACACAAAAATATTTTTATAAGGAGGTTTTACCATGGCATATTATAACATGGCGGAAACAGAAAAAAGAATTAAACAGGTAAGAGAAATTTTAAGAGCAAAAAATCTTGATGCGGCTCTCGTATATTTTGATGAGCTCAACATCGCAAACGGCTGGTACTTAACAGGTTGGTGCGGACAGTTTGAAAAAGGTTCCGTACTTATCCCCGTTGAAGGTGAGCCCATCCTCCTTGGCGGTCCTGAGTCTGAGCCTTTTGCAAAGATGAACTCTGCAATCACCAAGGTTCGTTGCTTCCCCGTATTTATGGTTCCCGACGAAGAATATCCCAACGCTACAATTATCAACTTCAATCAGCTTAATGAAGAGTTAAAGAGCGAGGGTACAAACCTTAAGAGAATCGGTTTTGTCGGTACTTCCACAATTCCCCATCAGGTATACTGCGACTTTGTTGCAGGCTTCGAGGGTGTTGAAATGGTAGACATCACAGATGAATACGAAACCCTTCGTGCTTACAAGTCCTCCTGGGAAGTAGAACAGATACAGAAAGCCACAGACCTTTGCGACCTTGCATATGACAAGATGATGGCAGCAATCAAGCCCGGTGCATATGAATTCGAAGTTGCAGCTGCAGGTGAATCCATCTGCCGTATCAATGGTGCAACAAGCTTTGCTTATTCCACAATTGTAGGCTCCGGTGAAAGAGCAAAGGCAGTTGTTCCCACAGCTACAAACAAGGCTATGGAAGACGGCGAGCTTGTTATGATTGGTATTGCTCCCAGATTCAACGGTTATGCAGGAACATTTGGCGATACAATCCCCGTAAACGGTGTGTACACACAGAAGCAGAAGGATCTTCTCAACCATATGAGAGAAACCTTCCGCCTCACAAAGGATATGTTAAAGCCCGGTATGTCCGGACGTGAAATCGATGTTCCCGGTCGTCTTTACTACGAAAAACACGGTCTTTCCGACTATATCGTATGTCCTTTCGCTCACTCCATAGGTCTTATGGAAGCAGAAGCTCCCTTCTTTGGCCCCAACGGTGATTTTGTTCTCGTTCCCGGTATGGCTGTAATGGTTGATGTAAGCTTCTTCGGTCATCCCGACCTCCACGGCGGAAGAATTGAAACAGGCTTTGTTATTACAGAAGATGGCTGCCGTCCCTTCTCCCAGAAGATGTGCGACTACTTTATGAAGGATCTTTAATACGAATAAATAAGGAGATTAAGACAATGGAAAAAGTATTAGGCTATACCAACTATATGTTCATAGACGGTGACCTTCCCGGCAATGGCGACGATATGAGCCTTCCCGGTCACGAAGCTATGATGATAACAAACAAAAATGAAGAAGATGCTCACATTATTGTGAACATCTACTTTGAGGACAAGGAACCTGTTAAGGGACTTCACCTTACTGTTCCCGCCCAGAGGGTTATCTGCATAAGAATGGATCTTCCCATCTGCGAAGAAAACTTCCGGATTCCCGAAGGTCAGTATTCCTGCGAGCTCCAGTGCGACATTCCTGTTTGTGCGGCATTCGGCAGACTTGACCGTCGTCATAACCTTGGTTACTATACCACAGGTTACTGTGCAATCTGATTATGAAGAGATATGTAATGTACTCGGAGTTAAAGCCCGAGAAGGTTCAGGAATATGTGGAGCTTCATGCTAACCCATGGCCCGAGGTGCTTGACATCATAAGAAAGAGTAATATCCGTAACTATTCCATCTCAATAAAAGGCAATATGCTCATTACATATTACGAGTATGTGGGGGACGATTTTGAGGCGGATAATAAGAAGATGGATGATGATCCGTATATGCAGAAATGGAGGAGTATTTCTTCGCCATGTTTTAAAGGACATGAGACTAAGGAGTACTATGACGAATATACCGAAATTTTCTATACGGACTAATGGCGGGCTAACAAAAATAAACGCACCGAAAAGTGCAGGGTAATAATAATCTCACTATCAGTTTGAACTAGAATTGATAGTGAGATTTTCTTTTAAGGTAGCTTTTGGATTTATCATCCAAAAGCACGAAAAGTTGCACTTTTCTTACTTCGTTGCAGCTCCTTGCCGTACCTTTGTACTGTCTGCGTCGCTGCGCCTTGTCTGCGATTATTTTTGTACGCCCGGATTCGCGGTTGCCCAAACGCACCGAAAAGTGCAGGGTAATAATAATCTCACTATCAGTTTGAACTAGAATTGATAGTGAGATTATCTTTTAAGGTAGCTTTTGGATTTATCATCCAAATGCACGAAAAG
>JAZPXS010000342.1:0-2598 GCA_045543775.1 Clostridia bacterium | reverse complement strand
TCCTGCGATGTGCCATTTGTGAATTGCCCGTTGAAATGTACGGTACCACTACGGTAGTGATAGTCAGTTACCACAGAATTCCCCTGTGCAAAGCCACATACGGTGGCAAATGCAACGATTAAGGTTAAAAATAGTTTTTTCATATTATTCGATTTATCTTGAATCGGTTTAATTTTTGCAATTATAATAATATCGGCTAACAGTTTTACCCCCCCTGTTAACAAATGTTAATATAGCATATAAAGCGAATGTTTATACCTATAAGACGGATGAGTTGCCTATTTGTTACAACCTTACAGCACAAAATTATGCCATACAATCCATAGGGCTCTGCCATACAATACTTTTAACAAGTATCAGCTCTATTTCCATTGCAAAACTACGCAGACAAAAGTTTTCCACGAAAAAAGCGAGCTATAAATTTTACTTTGTAACTTGCTGATTATCTGTATAATAAATAAAAATTAGTTTTCTTATTCGAAAGCCTGTCTTGAAAAAGTTTACTCCGGCCTGTTTTTGAGCAGATTTTGCAGAAAATTGGAGAGGTTGGTATCACTCTCTACCAGTCCAAGCTTTTGGCGTACCTCGCTGCTGTCTTTGTAGTGGCGACTGAGATTGGTATAAGTCTTGATCTCCTTACCTTTCATACCTATGGCATACAGGCAACAGAAATCTATTTCGTAATCCTCGACTCCCTTCTCTTTAAGGTATGCAAAAAAGTGTGGGTAGTTCTCTTCCAGGGTCAATCGTGTAGATTTGATGAAATCGTTTCTGTCTGCAATGAGTCGTTCCAGCTCGTCATTGGCTCTCTTTACATCCGTTCCCTTTTCCGAGAGGTGCGATACAATAATTGTGTTCAGGACTTCAAGTCTCTTTTTGATAATCTCCATCGTCTCTTCCTTGATGCTGCTGTCGGCAATCATTTCGTCCAAAGCATTACGTTCTGCAAGCACCTCGTTATACATCTGCTCATAGTGTGCCTTCTCACTCTCCAACAGAGCATTCTTCCTACGACTATCCTTTAGTCTTTTACGAATAAGGTTCAGAATGTAAAGTAAGACCATAAGAACTATGATACATACGAGTACAATGATTGTGAGCCTGTCCTTTGCTTCAGTCTCTTTAGCCTTTTGCATCTCTAAAGAGTGCTTCTCTTCCATAAACTTGGTATCGGACTGATAGATGTCATATAATTTTTTGTCACGAATAACCAAATAGGTATCATAGGTCTCAAAGGCAAGTTTGTATTCTCCTTTCTTGCGATATATATCCGCAATAAGTACAAGATGCCTTGTCTGTGCTGTGTAATTATCTAATATTGTATCTTTGTTAATGGCATCAAGAGCTGCATCATACTCCCCAAGTTCAAAATAGGCAAGAGCTATTGAACTATAGTCTAATTCCTTCTCCGGAACCAATGAAAGATATTCTCCCAACACTTGACGGATTTTTTCAGGTGTAGAATGTCTCGCTACATGTGTGGTGTAGGCACTATAGAAGTCTGCCATAATTGAAGGGTTAATCAGATGCAAATCTGCCTTCAATAACCCGATATACCTTTCAGCCTGTTCGTAATCTTCTTTTTGAGTACAAGCATTCAGAACCTGGTAGAGACATTTATAATAGCTGTTCTGTCGTCCTACAGCCTTGTACAGTTCCGCCGCCCTGAGCGTAACATCGCATTGTTTGTCCCATTCAAATAATAAAGCGTGGATTCTGCCTTGAGAATAATAAAGGTTTGCCATTGTCAGCAAGTCCTCTGAACCACTACCTTGCTCTATGCCCTCACAAAAACAGGTCATTGCTTGAGCCAAGTTACCCTGATTTTCGTATATCCTGCCTTGATAATAGCAGGTACGCAGTTTGTCGCTTGCGGAACCTTTATCATTATAATAATAATCAATAGCCGGCTGCAACACCTCAAAGTCGGTCTTGTCCATGACATTCTTATCAAATGCCATAGACAACAGCAAAGCGTGCTTTGCCTTCTCCTCTTTACTCGACAGTTCTTCGGTATCAATCCTCTCAAGGACAGCCAATGCACTATCAGGCCTTTGTACAATAAAGGATTCTACCTGAATCAGTGTTTCCCAATGCTTCGAGTGTCTGTTACAAGCCACCAGACAGAGTGCAAGAATGATGATTGATATGTAGTGTCTCATTAAATCCGCTTACAAATGCTTTATAACTGCAAATGTAAGCGAAATATCCCAAAAATCAATACACCTTTGGGATTTGTACAATGCCCTTACGTGGCGATTGAGGGAAAGCCTCGCCCAAATAAACGGCATAGAGCTATTGACAATCAAAGACACCGCATTGCAGCTTGTATTCACCAAGAAGAAAGGTAAAGAGTGAGAAGTTTTACAAAACTCCGTTTGTAGAAATAGGATAAAAGTTTCTTTGTGGAAACTTTTCACAGCCTATGAATAGCGTATCGAAAGCGTCTGTTCCGTCTGTGCGGTGTGTGAGTCACCTTCGTACACCGTTACATTCTCATCAAATATTCTGTTGATTTCATCTTCGGAAATCTTTACTTGCCAATAGTTTATATCATCCCTGTTGCACACGACATCTACCGCAACAAATTCCTTGACG
>JAZPXS010000341.1:0-7783 GCA_045543775.1 Clostridia bacterium | reverse complement strand
AAAATTTACAAAAAGGTATTTAAAAATCATTTTCTTTGTTCACTTCCTCATCCATAAGTTCGGGAAAATATGTGTAAATATAGTCATCAACACTTATTTTGCCTTCCTCCACAAGAGAGCCTATGGCAGTACTTGTAAAGGATTTGCTCACAGAGAACAAGGTATGCTCCGTGTCGCGGTTGTATGGGGCAAAGTATCCTTCGGATACAAGCTTGCCGTGTCTTAAAAGTAAGAAAGAATGGGTTTCCTGATCTTCCTGACCCTGACATATTGCCTCGATAAAATCTATAATGTTTTGTGAACTTATTCCGCACTGTTCGGGGGTTGCTGTTGGAAAACTAATCATATTGTTTACTCCTTATATCTTATATATGTGATATACAAACCAACTATTATATGGTATCATATGCAATCTCTTTTTGCAATACATTTTGGTACGAAGAATCATATTTTGTAAGGGATTTTGTTGATTTCTTCTTTTGTAAGATGAACAGACATAATGTAATGCTCTTTGTCTTTTTCCCATTTGCCGTAGGTGGTAAGAAGAATTTCGCCATCACCGACCTTGTCTATACAAGGGTATGCGCAGTCCCAGAAAACCTGCTCGTCATCTGCATAATAGTGGCGTATAAGAAGAATACGGCAGTCGCCTGCATTGCCGGAAACCATATCATCATAGCTTCCCACCCAGGCTACCCAGTTGTTTTCGATATCGGACTTGCTGTTTTTGGAACGGAGGGAAACGAGCAGTCTGCCGTCATCCAGATATGTCGCCATATGTCTGTCGCCGGTAAGGGAGTTGCATACTTCACGGGGGGTTGACCAGCTTTTTCCGCCGTCACGGCTTACTGTTACAAAAGAATTGTGAAGTCTGGAATTATCACGCAAAAGAACGGCAATTTCGCTTTTGTCAGGACTAAAAAAAGCACAGGGCTCGCAGAACTTGGCTACAGGATGGGTGAGTATCATTTTGGGTGATGACCATGTGAGACCTCCGTCAAAGGTTTCTGTGGTATATACCTCAAAATGCTTGTCGGGAAAAACCTGTCCCTCATAATTTTCGTAAACAGGTTCCCATATGTCACCCTCGTGATCTGTTGTGCTGTTTTTCCAATATGCTTTTGGGGTTTGGGGATAGGTTTTACCGCCGTCGGTGCTGATGTAGCTGAAAAGACGGGTTCTTACATCATTACCTGTTCCTGCGCGGTATATTACATTTTTTACATCTTTTCCGCCTTTTATATAGGCACCCTCGTCGTGGAAAAATGCCATATAGTGTCCGTTTCCGAAGGATATCATACTGCTCATAAAGAAACCGCCGAAAGCTCCTATTGGTTTGAGAGGAGAAAAAGTATTTCCGTCATCCTCGGAGACAGACATTCTGAAAGGGTATCTTCCCGAGAAAATCATAAGCCTTGATTTGCCCGAAGCATCCTCCATACGGAAGATTGTGGGGCACTCCATATTGGTAGAAAAGTTATCGGGCACCTCAAGTCTTTGGGACCAGGTTTTACCGCCGTCGGTGCTTTTTTTGAGTACTATCTGCCCGAATCCGTGACTTTTGGGATAAACTACAAAAATGGTTTTTCCGTCCTTTAGCATAGCGGTGGAGGGATGCCCAAGGTACACACCGTCCTGTTTATCAACAACCGTGTGCAGTTCTGTACGGTCATCGTAATCCAAAAAATGAGGCTCCCAAACATTGTTATTTTCCATTTTGTTTTCTCCTGTAGGTTTGATTTTATAGGGTCATTATATATAATAAAAGCTACTTTGTCAACCACTGTGAACCCATTGGTGTCAAAGATTTCAGAGGGTGCGGATTGGTAAAAATGTTCCACGTGGAACATTTTTTAAAAAGAATATGTTTTGCATTGTTCCACGTGGAACATTTTTTAAAAAAATTTACAAAAAACTATTTGAAAATCTCTTATATTGTGATACAATAGTAAATAATACTTACATTTTAATATCTGTGAGGTGAAAACATGGGCAAATGTATAGCCGTTGCCAATCAGAAAGGCGGAGTGGGCAAGACCACCACAAGTGTAAACTTAAGCTCCTGTCTGGCTTCCTACGGCAAAAAGGTTCTTCTTGTAGATACGGACCCACAGGGTAATGCCACAAGCGGTGTGGGAGTGTCAAAAGAGGAAATAGAAAAAAGCGTCTACGATGTCATCATAAACGGAGTGGATGCAAATGATGCAATAAAAGAAACCGACTATCATAATCTATGGGTTTTGCCCTCGGACATCAATCTGGCAGGTGCTGAAATAGAGCTGGTAACCGAGGAGAGGAGAGAGTATCTCTTAAAAAAAGCTCTCCTTGATGCAAAAAAAGAATATGATTTTATTATAATAGACTGTCCGCCGTCACTGGGACTTCTCACATTAAATTCCTTTGTATGTGCAGACAGTGTGCTTATTCCCATTCAGTGTGAGTACTATGCATTGGAGGGATTAAGTCAGCTTACCAACACCATCCGCAGAATAAAGTCCGCCTTTAACCCGGGACTGGAGCTGGAGGGAGTGCTTCTTACTATGTATGACACAAGGACAAACCTTTCTCTGCAGGTTGCAAAAGAGGTTAAGAAGTACTACGGAAGTAAGCTTTACAAGTCGGTAATACCGAGGAATGTGCGTCTTAGCGAAGCACCAAGCTTCGGTCAGCCAATAAATGTGTATGACAAAAGCTCCAAGGGAAGCTCATCCTATATGAACCTTGCCTCGGAAGTTATTAATTATAACAAAAGAGGTGATGTGTAAATGGCAAAAAAAGGTCTTGGACGCGGACTCGATTCGCTTTTTGGCTCTTCCGGTGCCGAGGATATAGTATCCACCTTGCCCGAGACTTCAAAGGACGGTATCACAATGCTTAGGCTCTCTGACGTGGAGCCAAACAGCGGTCAGCCTCGAAAGGAATTCGACGAAGAAGCATTAAACGAGCTTGCGGATTCCATAAGAGAGCACGGTGTCATAACCCCCATAATAGTGAGAAAAACCGAGGGCGGTTTCTACACCATAGTTGCCGGAGAAAGAAGATGGAGAGCCTCCAAAAAAGCAGGAATCAAAAAGATACCTGCGATAATAAAGGATATTTCCGATGAACAGTCTCAGGAGATTGCTCTTATAGAAAATCTTCAGCGTAAGGACTTAAACCCGGTGGAAGAAGCTCTTGGCTACAAAAAGCTTATGGAAGATTTCTCCTTAACTCAGGAGCAGATATCTCAAAAGATGGGAAAAAGTCGGAGCTCCGTTGCCAACTCACTTAGACTTTTAAGTCTTTCGGAGGATGCACTTTCTCTTCTTGAAAAGGGAAGTATTTCTCAGGGGCACGCCAAGGTTATTCTGGGACTTAGTAAAGAGAAACAGTCACAAGTGGCAAAGCTTATTGTAAAAGAGGATATGAGTGTCCGTGCCACGGAGGAATATCTCAAAAAAGAAGCGGAATCCAAACCCAAAAAGAAAAAAGAAAATTTAAGCGTTAAGCTTGCTTTTGAAAAAATTGAAAAAAGTGTATCTTCATTTCTTGGTTCCAATGTGAAGATAAGCGGAAGAACAGATAAAGGAACTGTAAAAATTGATTATTATTCTTCCGAAGAACTGGACAAGATAGTAAAAGTACTTTCTTCATCCGAAAAAAACAAAAAGTAAAAATTTTGCGAAATTATCCGAAAAAATGCCCCAAAAACCCATCCTCTGTATTGAGTTTTTGTGATGGTGTCAAGGTAGTTTTACCTTGAGGATAAAAGTAAGCGTAAAATGGCAAATTTTGATTCACAGGATATGTTCAAGAAAATTGAACCTGAAAATTCAAAGGAGCGAAGATATGAAAAAAAATTCTAATTTTATATGGATATATGTTGCAATTTTGTTTTCCTTTGCACTTATACTCATAGTTTTTGCCGGACTTACTCAAAATAATTATCAAAAGGAAATTGCCGACCAAAAACTTGCCGCCGCAGGTGTGCAGAACAGTCTTACGGCAGTTACCAAAGAAAACGAGAAGACAAAAGCCCAAAACAAAGCCTTGAAAGAACAGAACGAAAAAATCCAGGCGGAAAATGATTTGCTCTACAGAGAAAACCAGACCGCGATGGAAATCATCGGCGGAGATAAGGTTGTTACAAAAAATCTTCTTGCAGCTTACTGGCTAAAAACAAGTGATCCCACAGAGGAAAACATAAACAAAGCAAAAGAATCCGTCAAGGATATTAAAACAGCAGAGCTTACCGCAATGCAAAAAGAAATTTACAATAAGATAATAGGAGAGTGACAAAAATGTTAGACATAAGACTTATAAGAAACGAAACAGAAATGGTAAAGAAAGCTCTTGCCAGAAGAAAAGAAGTTGTAGATATAGACGGCATACTTGAGCTTGATGCAAAAAAGAGAGAACTTCTCTTTGAGGTTGAAGGCTTAAAGAGTCAGCAGAACGAAGTAAGCAAAAAAATTCCTGCTATGAAGAAAGCAGGCGAGGACGTTGCTCCTGTTTTTGCCCAGATGAAAGAACTCTCCGACAAAATCAAGGAAATGGATGAAAAGGTGAGAGTAATTGACGAGGAATTCAACGCAAAGATGCTCACCGTTCCCAATCTCCCCAATCCGGAAGTTCCCGACGGCGATACAGACGAGGACAATGTGGAAGTGAGAAAATTTCTTGAACCCACAGAGTTTTCCTTTGAACCCAAGGCACACTGGGATGTAGGTGCAGGTCTTGATATCATCGATGCTCCCACAGCAGGCAAGGTAACAGGCACAAGATTCACTTTCTACAAGGGACTCGGTTCCAGACTGGAAAGAGCAGTTATCAACTTCTATCTTGATACCCACACTGAGGAGAGCGGCTACAAGGAAATCTTCCCTCCCTATATGGTACACAGAAGAAGCATGGTGGGAACAGGTCAGCTTCCCAAATTTGAAGAAGATGCATTCAAGGTTGCAGGCACAGACTACTTCCTCATTCCCACAGCAGAGGTGCCCGTTACCAATATGTACAGAGACGACATATTAGACGGAGACAAGCTTCCCATAAAGCACGTTGCATATTCCGCATGCTTCAGAGCAGAAGCAGGAAGTGCAGGTAAGGACACCAGAGGCCTTATAAGACAGCACCAGTTCAACAAGGTTGAGCTTGTTAAGTTCACCAAGCCTGAGGATTCCTACGAAGAACTGGAAAAGCTCACAAGAGATGCAGAAAAGGTTCTCCAGATGCTCAAAATTCCCTACAGAGTTGTTGCTATCTGCGTTGGTGACTTAGGTTTTACCGCTGCAAAGAAATATGACATCGAAGTATGGATGCCCAGCTACAACAGATATGTAGAGATTTCCTCCTGCTCCAACTTTGAGGATTTCCAAGCAAGAAGAGCAAATATCAAGTTCAAAAATTCTCCCAAGGACAAGGCACAGTATGTTCATACTCTTAACGGAAGCGGTGTTGCAATAGGCAGAACCGTTGCCGCAATATTGGAAAACTTCCAGAACGAGGATGGAACAGTGACCATTCCCGACGTGCTTGTTCCCTACATGGGCGGAAGAAAAGTAATAACAAAGGATTAATTTTATGAAAAGAACCGTTCCCGTTGAGGAAATACAAAGGCAAAAGAAAATAATGGAAACTGTTGCCGAATTTAATAACGGCAAGGCTTTGAAGGCATTTGTGGAAACCTACGGATGCCAGCAGAATGTCAGCGACTCCGAGACCATAATGGGTATGCTCTCTTCCATGGGTTACACTATGACAGATAACAAGGAAGAGGCGGATTTTATCATATACAATACCTGTGCAGTAAGAGAAAATGCAGAGCTTAAGGTCTACGGAAATCTCGGTGCATTAAAACACATAAAGAAACGCAAACCCCATGTAATTCTTGGGGTTTGCGGTTGTATGATGCAGCAGGAAAGCGTAAAAGAGGAAATCCGCAAAAAATACAAACACATAGACATTGTGTTCGGAACACATTCCCTCTACCGTTTTCCGCAGATTCTCTCCTCCTGCATATTTGAGGAAAAGAGAGTCTTTGATGTGGAGGACAGCGAGGGTGTTATTGCCGAATCTCTTCCCGTGATGAAAGCCGAGGGCCCCTGTGCGTGGGTTTCGGTTATGTACGGGTGCAACAATTTCTGCTCCTACTGCATTGTCCCCTATGTCCGAGGCAGAGAGAGAAGCCGTGACAAAGAGGATATTCTGAGCGAAGTAAAAAAATGTGTGGAAAACGGAGCCAAGGAAATAACCCTCCTTGGTCAGAATGTCAATTCCTACGGAAACGATCTGGAGGAAGATATAGATTTTGCCGACCTTCTCACTATGGTTTGCACTGTTGAGGGGTTGGAGAGAGTGAGATTTATGACAAGCCACCCCAAGGATATCTCCGACAAGCTCATAGACACCATGGCAAGAGAGGACAAAATCTGCAAACAGCTTCACCTGCCCATACAGGCAGGAAATAACGAGGTTTTAAAAACTATGAACCGCCGTTATACACGGGAAAGCTATATGGAAAAAATCAATAAAATCAAAGAAAAAATGCCCGGTATTGCCCTTACTACGGATATAATCGTAGGCTTCCCGGGGGAAACCACCGAGCAGTTTAACGATACGCTTAAAGTACTTGAGGATGTTCGCTACGACACCATATTCTCCTTTATATATTCACGCCGTCCGGGTACTCCTGCGGCAAAAATGGAGGATGTAATAACCCCCGAGGAGAAGAAACGCAATTTTGACAGACTTCTTGAGGTTCAGGACAGAATTTCCAAGGAAAAGAATATGGAATTTCAGGGCAAAACCGTAAAGGTTTTGGTTGAAGGTATAAGTAAAAACAACAAGGATGCCCTTATGGGAAGAACAGAGGGAGGCAAAACGGTTAATTTCCAAGGTGATTTGAGCCTTATCGGGAAGTTTGCCGATGTGGAAATAACCGATGTCAAAACCTGGTCTTTAACAGGAAAAGTGAGGTAAAAAAATGAATCCTATAATAGAAAAAGCAAGAGAACTCGGTATGATGCTTGCCGAAAGTGACGAAATGAAAGCATTAAAAGGGGCAGAGGAGCTGCAGCTTGCAGATCCCGATGCTCAGGTTCTTATGATGGAATATGCAAATAAGAGAGACGAAATAGCAAAAAAAGCACAGAAACCCGATATAACCAAAGAAGAATTTGAACAAATTCAGGGCGAAATGGAAGAGGCTTTTGCTCATCTTATGACAAACGACAACATAAAGAGATATATCGAAGCCAACAAGGAGTTTAAGCTTCTTATAGATCAGGTAAACTCCATAATTGCCTTTTTTGTAAAGGGCGAAGAACAGGGCGGCTCCTGCTCTGGCAACTGCTCCTCCTGCGGAGGCTGCAACTAATTCTTTTTAAACGGAGGAAAAAATGGATAAGAGCAACATATCTCCAATGATGAAGCAATATTTTGAAATAAAAAAGGACTATGAGGACACAATTCTCTTTTTCCGTCTGGGAGATTTCTATGAGATGTTCTTCAGCGATGCGGAGACAGTATCCCGTGAGCTGGAGCTGGCTCTTACTGCACGAGCAGGCTCGCCCATGTGCGGAGTTCCTTATCACAGCAGCGAGGTGTACATAAAGAAGCTTATCGACAAGGGCTTCAAGGTTGCCATCTGTGAGCAGATGAGCGACCCTGCCACAACGAAAGGTCTTGTTGAGCGTGATGTTATCCGCCTTGTAACGGCAGGTACCGTTATTGAGGCAAGCATGCTCAGCGAGGAGACCAACAACTATATCGCGTGTATCTGCGTGGATAACGGAGACAAGCG
>JAZPXS010000340.1:0-3835 GCA_045543775.1 Clostridia bacterium | reverse complement strand
AGAACAGACGATATGCTCATAATAAGAGGTGTAAATGTGTTCCCCAGCCAGATAGAGACAGTTCTCCTCAACGAAGGTTATCAGCCAAACTATCAGATTGTAGTTGACAGAGCAAATAATACAGATACATTTGAGATTAATGTGGAAATGGCTCCCGAACAGTTTACCGACAAGGTGAGTGATGTTCTTGCAATGGAAAAATCCCTTGCAAATGCAATGAAGACAATGCTTGGTATCAATCCTGCGGTACATCTTGTAGCACCCAAGACAATCGCAAGAAGTGAAGGCAAGGCGGTTCGTGTTATTGATAAGCGTAAGTTAATTTAATTGTGGGAGGAAAATAAATATGGCTATTAAGCAGTTGACAGTTTTTGTTCCTAACAGAAAGGGAACAATTGTAGAAGTTACAGATATCCTTGCAAAGAATAGTATCAACATAAGAGCACTTTCTATTGCGGAAACAGAGGATTTTGGTATTCTGAGACTCATTGTAAATGATGAGAATGCTGCAGAACAGGTTCTTGCAGAACACAATTATCTCATTAAGGTAATTGACATTGTAGGTGTTAAAATCGGAGATGCTCCGGGCAAACTTACCGAGGCACTTGATGTTCTTGATAAAGCAGATATAAATGTTGAGTATCTCTATGCATTTATGGCTCGTACAGAAAAGCACGCCTATGTTGTTCTGAGGGTTGAGGATAACGAAGTTGCAGAAAAAGTTCTTACAAATTCAGGCTTTAAGCTTATTACAGAAGCGGATATTTGTAAACTTTAAGAGTTTAGTAAATAGCCGAAACCTCGCTTGTGATTTTAATAAGGTGAGGTTTTTCTGAAAGGGATATTGACGATGGCAGATAAATTGGATGAAGCAAGAGAAATTATAAATAGAGTGGATGCCAAGATGGCAGAGCTTTTTGTAGAAAGAATGAGAGCTGCCGAGATGGTTTATGAGTACAAAAAAGAGTTTGGTCTACCGATTCTTGACGAGAAGCGTGAAAATGCGGTTATCGAAAAGAATTCCGAAATGATTGAGGATGCAGTGTTAAAGGGATATTATATCGACTACATCAAAAATCTTATGTCCATCTCAAGAGCGTATCAGCATCGGATGCAGTCCGGACTTAAGGTTGCATACAGTGGTGTTGAGGGAGCATTTGCCCACATTGCAGCAGGAAGGATTTTCCCGGACAGTAACAGAGTTTCCTATCGTGATTTTAAGTCTGCGTATGAAGCTGTTTTGTGCGGCAAAGCCGATGTGGCTATTCTTCCTATTGAAAATAGCTATGCAGGTGAGGTAGGGCAGACCATTGATCTGATTTTTTCCGGCGGACTTTTTATAAACGGAATATATGAGCTTGAAATTCACCAGAATTTATTAGGTCTTCCCGACGCAACAGTGGATGACATCAAAAGGGTGACAAGTCACCCGCAGGCACTTAGTCAGTGTCACGACTATATTAATCTCCGTGGTTTTGATACAGAGGAATCCAACAATACCGCCCTTGCCGCAAAAATGGTTGCAGATATGGGAGATAAGTCCCTTGGTGCCATTGCAAGTGCGGAAACCGCAGAAATCTACGGGCTTAAAGTTCTGGAAGCAAATATTAACAAAAGCGGAGAAAATACAACCCGTTTTGCCGTTCTTTCAAAAGTGAGGGCAACATCGGCTTCTCTTTCCAATTCCGTTATGATGTTCACGGTTAAGAACGAAGCAGGCTCTCTTGCAAATGCCATCAGCATCATCGGTAAATACGGTTATAATATGACAGCCCTTAGGAGCAGACCTCTCAGGAAGCATTCCTGGCAGTATTATTTCTATATAGAAATTGACGGTACTACAGAAACTCCCGAAGGCAGAGATATGATTAAGGAACTCAGCAAAGTGTGTGATAAGCTTAAGGTGGCAGGAACATTTGCACCGCATAATGAAATATGAGGTTTTGATATGAATATACATATGGATTTAAAGGAAAACAGCTATGATATAATTGTCGAAAGGGGAGTCCTTTCCCGTGCAGGAGAGCTTCTCAATCTGCAAAGGAGAGTTCTTATAGTGACGGATACGGGAGTTCCTGCATCTTATGCTGAAACGGTTGCAAAGCAATGCGGAAAGCCGGTCATCTGTACTGTTGAATCCGGTGAGCAATCCAAGAGTCTTGAGATATTCGGCACACTTTTGCAAAAAATGCTGGATAATGATTTTTCAAGAAAGGATTGTGTGGTAGCTGTTGGCGGAGGAGTAGTAGGAGATCTTTCCGGATTTGCTGCATCCGCCTATATGCGAGGCATCGATTTTTACAATATTCCCACCACGCTTCTTTCTCAGATTGATTCTTCCATCGGCGGAAAAACAGCAATAAATTTCGGTAATGTAAAAAATATTGTGGGTGCCTTTTATCAGCCCAAAAAAGTGCTGATTGACTCTGAACTTCTCAGCACACTTCCGTCAAGACAGATTTCAAACGGACTTGCAGAAGCAGTAAAGATGGCACTTACCTCCGACAAAGAACTGTTTGAGCTTTTTGAAACAAAGGATATAGGTGAAAATATAGATGAAATAATTGTCCGTTCTCTGAATATTAAAAAGAATGTTGTAGAACAGGACGAGAAAGAGTCGGGACTCAGGAAAATTCTCAACTTCGGGCACACAATAGGTCATGGTATTGAAAGCAGTGAAAATATGTCGGAGCTTTATCACGGAGAATGTGTAGCTCTCGGACTGATACCTATGTGCCACGAGAAAATAAGAGACAGAGTAATCGGTGTTCTAAAAAAATGTAATCTTTATAATCTAGTTGAATTTGATTGGGAAAAGATTACAGGGGCGGCATTTCACGACAAAAAGGCAGATGGCGAATTTGTTACCGTTACCGTTGTAACGGATGTGGGATGCTTTGAAATTAAAACCATAAAATGCAGTGAAGTGATAGAAATGGCAAAAACCTGCTTTGAGGGGTGATATTATGAAAAACACATTTGGAACGAGCGTTGCTGTCACTATATTTGGGGAAAGCCATGGTGAATATATCGGTGCAGTTATTGACGGATTGGCTCCCGGGATAGACGTATGTGAAGAATACATTAATCATATGCTATTTCTTCGCAGACCTGACGGAAAGATTTCAACGCCCAGAAAAGAAGAAGACAAATTCAAAATAGTAAGCGGTGTGATAAACGGCAAAACCACCGGCACCCCAATTACAATTTTAATCCCCAATGAGAATGTGAAAAGCGGTGATTACACGCAGATGAGGACAGTTGCCAGACCGTCTCATGCGGATTTTACGGCAGAGTGTAAATATCACGGATTTCAGGATTCAAGAGGCGGGGGACATTTCAGCGGAAGAATAACAGCCTCACTTGTTGCGGCAGGTGCTATATGCAGATATGCTCTGGAGCAAAAGGGTATTTATATAGGTACCCATGTCAAAAAATGTGCAGGGATTTCCGACAGGGATTTTGGTAATTTAGCAGATGATATTAATCTTCTCAATACAAAAACCTTTGCTGTTCTTGAGGAAAGCCGTGTAGAAGAAATGACAGATACGATTCTTAAAGCGGCATCAGAGGGAGACAGCGTTGGAGGCATTCTGGAAACCGCGGTTTGCGGAATGCCACAAGGTGTAGGAGAGCCTTGGTTTGATTCCTTGGAGAGTCAGCTTTCTCATATGATGTTTTCAATTCCGGCAGTTAAGGGGATAGAATTCGGTGCAGGCTTTGGTATATCGGATATGAAAGGTTCAGAGGCAAACGATCCTATGATAATAGAAAATGGAAGGGTAATGACCACCACTAACAATAACGGCGGAATAAAAAGTCGGATCGTAGCCAT
>JAZPXS010000339.1:0-8412 GCA_045543775.1 Clostridia bacterium | reverse complement strand
AAACACGGAAGAATTGAATTCCTTACAACCACAAAGTATATTGAGAAATATTTGAAAGACGGTATGAAGATTATGGAAATCGGTGCCGCTACCGGCAGATACTCGCATTACTTTGCTCAAAAGGGTTTTGAGGTTGATGCGGTTGAACTCATCGAGCATAACATCGAGGTTTTCAAATCAAAAACACAGCCGAATGAAAAAATCAGCATCAGACAAGGCAACGCAATCAATCTGTCTGAATATCCCGATGAAAGCTATGATATAACGCTTTTGCTCGGTCCGATGTATCATCTCTATACGGTTGAAGACCAGAAAAAGGCACTGTCGGAAGCATTGCGAATTACCAAATGTGGTGGCATTGTTTTCGTTGCATACTGTATGGTTGATCCTTCTGTTTTAACGGGAATTTTCAAAAACAATAAGGTACAGCAAAGCATTGAAGACGGTCTTATTGACACCGAAACCTTTGAAACATTCTTTCCTCCGCACGGAGTTTTCAAGCTATATACCAGAGATGAAATATTTGAGCTGACGGAAGAACTGAATGCTCAAAGACTGCATTTTCTCGCAACTGACGGTTATGCCTGCCATATGCGTGAAGTAATAGACAAAATGGATAATGAAACCTATGATTTGTACCTGAAATATCATTTCAAAACCTGCGAAAGGCAAGATTTAATAGGTTTATCACATCACACGCTTGACGTGTTGAGAAAGGAGTAAAATTATGATTACATACCCGAATTATGACAGGAGTATTTTATCAATCGCTTCGTCTGTTTTAAATCATTTTGGTGTTAAGGATTGCAAACATAAAACCTTACCCGAATTTGATAAACTGCTTGAAAAAGACTATAAAAATATAATTGTAATGCTTTTTGACGGATTGGGAACATCAACGTTAAAATATCACCTTGAAGAAAACGATTTCTTAAGAAAACATCATGTGACCGATATTCCCTCTGTTTTCCCGTCAACAACAGTTGCCGCCACAACATCAATTATGAGCGGTTATTCACCTGCTGAATGCGGTTGGCTCGGTTGGGATTTATACTTTGAGGAAATAGGCGAAAACGTTGCGGTATTCAGAAACACTTTGCAAAGAAATGGTGAACCTGCGGCTAAATTCAATGTGGCACACAAATATATTCCAGTTAAAAGCATTATGAACAGAATCGAAGAGGTCAAAGGCAGAAGAAGTGCTTACTGTGTATCATTCTTTTCAAAATACCGTTCAAAAAGCGTTGAAGATATTTGCAAAACCGTATATAAGCTTTCCAAAAAGAGAAAGAAAAAATACATTTATGCATACTGGCGTCAGCCTGACGGAGCAATGCACGGTCACGGAGTAACCAGCCAAGAAGCTCACGAGCAAATTCTGCATATTAACAGAGAAGTTGAAAAGCTTTGCAGTAAATTAGAAAATTCACTTATAATCATAACCGCCGACCATGGGTTGTGTGACGGTACAACAAAGTATTTAGAAGATTATCCGCAACTTACAGAATTATTAAAGATTCCGCCTTCTGTTGAACCGAGAGCATTGAGCTTCTTTGTTAAAGACGGAGAAACAGAAAAATTCAAAACAGAATTTAATAAAATATTCGGCAGTTCTTTCAGATTGATGACAAAGAATGAGGTTTTCTCTGAAAATCTTTTAGGTTACGGAATACCGCACCCCAAAACTTCAGACTTTATAGGTGACTTTTTTGCGGTGGCACTTGATGAAACAAGCATTGATTACAAAAGAGGAAATTATGAATTTGTCGGCGTTCACGCAGGTCTTACCGAAGATGAAATGACTGTACCGTTTATCGCAATAGAAACAAAGAAAAGGTGTAAGAAATGAATAAAATAAATCAAGAATTATATTACGAAAGAACACCCGTTCTTGAAACGGAACGGTTGATTTTAAGACCGCTAACGCCTGAAGATGCACCTACAGCTTTCTTATGGCACAGCGACCCGAGAGTTAACAAGTTTATGTCTTATCCTCTTTACACCGAAATTAGCCAAACTGTTCGATGGATTACTGAAATAGTCCCCGTTGAAGAAGATTTTCATTGGGGAATAGTGCTGAAAGAAGGCAATATTCTTATCGGAAGTATCAGCATTGGACCGATGGGAAATGACGACGGTGCTTGGGGATTCGGCTATAACATAAGATATGAATATTGGAACAGAGGTTATACAACCGAAGCTACAAAGCGAATTATCAAGTATTCTCACGAGGTTCACGGCATAAAGGATTTCACGGCAAGTCATGCTGTTGATAATCCTGCATCCGGCAGAGTTATGGAAAAGTGCGGTTTGAAGTTTGAAAGCTTTGGCGAACATTCCAAGCGTAATGGCTCTGTGAATTATAAAGTAAAAAATTATAGAATGCGTATTGATTGAGGTGTGATAATGTGAAAATAGAAAACATCGATAACGGCAATGCTTTTGACTTTGGCAAAACCTCTGCCGAATACGCAAAGTACAGAGATATTTATCCCAAAGAGTTATATGATAAGCTTTATGAAATCGGTATAGGTCACAATAGCTGTTCGTGGCTTGACATCGGCACGGGAACAGGTGTTTTACCTCTTAATATGTACTCTTACGGAGCAGACATAAAAGCAATAGATATTTCTGAAAGTCAGATTACCGTCGCTAAACTTTTGGCAAATGAAAAAGGAGCTGATAATATTGAGTTTTCTGTGTCACTTGCAGAAGAAACTCCGTTTGAAAGCAACAGTTTTGACTGCATTACTGCGGCACAGTGTTTCTGGTATTTTGACCGTGAGAAAATCATCAAAGAAATAAAACGCTTATTAAAACCGAACGGCATTTTTGTGAAGATTTATATGAGCTACACCCTTGATGATGAGATAGCTAAAAAGTCACACGAGCTTGTTAAGAAAATAAATACAAGCTGGACTCCCGGTGCATCAGGTTCAAAGGATATGTATAATCATCCTTTTGAAAACGGTCAGCTTGATATTTTTGAATGCAAACTCCCGTTTACCCGTGAAAGCTGGCACGGCAGAATGCTTGCTTGTCGAGGAACAAAAGCTTCTATGGATAAAGAAACTTTAGACAAATGGGAAAAAGCACATTTGGAATTGCTTTCAGAGTATCCGAAGAAGTTTGAAGTTAATCACAAAATCTATATCGCAACATACAAAATATAAAAACAAACCTCAATGGAGTTTCAGAAGATTCTCCGCTGCGGTTTTTGTCGTTTTATGTTGTAATTCTGCACAATTATATGAGTTTCCTTTTGTCGAAAACAGAGAAAGTCTGAAAAAACAAAAATTTTTCCGTAACATTTTGCAATTTTCGTCATTTATATATAGAAGTTCATTTCTGTATTATGAATGAGGAAGGTATTTTTATGAATTTATTAGTATGCAATTCAGCAGAAAAGGAAGTAACCAAAGCTAAGCTGATTGAATTTATGGAGCAAAATGATATTTCATATAATATGCTTGATTGTTGCGGCTGTGACAGATTTTGCATTGATTTAAGCGGTAAAGAAGACGTTTGTAAAAAGCATTGTTGTAATTCGGGCATTATTGTACAAACAAGCAATAAAGATGTTTGCAGAATTTATCCGCACGAAATTCTTTACATAGCAATTGAGGATAGAAAATCAGTTCTGTATCTGACTGACAGAAAAATCGAAACTAACTACCGCCTTGAACATTGGAAAGGCATTCTTGACCTCAAGATATTCGCCCAGCCACATCATAGCTTTATCGTTAATCTTAATTATGTTGATGAGGTTACAAAAGAGTGGGTAAAAGTAAAGTACAGAGACACGGAATATCTGGTTTACACATCTTCACGAAAAATCGGGGCATTTAAAAAAGCATTCTTAAAATTTGGAGAACGATAATATAACAAACATCACCTTGGTCATATATGGCTGAGGTGATATTGCTTTATTCAGACAGTTATTATATAATGGTTGTATCAAAAGTGCGAGGATGAACTTATGGACAAAAACGCAGCAATTGAATTTGTTTTACAAAACGCTCGACCTCTTGAATTAGCTGTTTATAAGTATTTCTTTGAAAACGAATCAAGCCAAGCTGTTATTGATGAGCTTTTGAAATTTCAAAACACCGATGGTGGCTTTGGCAATGCTCTTGAGCCCGATTTTTTCAACCCTAATTCAAGTCCTAGCGCAACAAACGATGCAATAAGCACTCTTTGCCGTGTAAACGCACTTGACAAGAATTCCGATATTGTAAAAGGAATAATCAAATATTTGGAATCTCACGATTCTTTTGACGAAGATAAAAAGAGTTGGCTTTTTGCAATTGACAGCAACAAGGATTATCCTCACGCAATCTGGTGGGAGAAAAAAGGTGACGGTATCAGCGGGTTTAATCCATCAATATCATTGGCGGCATTTTTGATTTGTTACTCAAACCGCACACCGCTTTATGAAGAAATCGTAAAAGAGGGATTTGAGTATCTTGAAAATGTTGAGGAAGTCAGTGGTGATTCATTAAAGTGTTTTCTGCTGACATACGAGCTTTTAAAATCAAATAATATCTGCGATATAATTGATTTGAAGCATTTCAACCATTTGCTATGTAAAGCTATTGATAATTCAATCTGCAAAGACATCAAAAAATACGGCATTGAATATGTACCGATGCCTTCCGACTTTTTCTCCGGCTCATATTCGGAATTTATAACTCCCGAAATCAAACCGTTGATTGCTGCCGAAAAAGACATTTTAGGTAAACTGCAAATGGAAGACGGAGGATTTGATATCACCTGGAAATGGTATACTCCGTATCCCGAATTTGAACAAGCAAGAGCTTGGTGGCGTCCTCGCATTACTATAGAAAAGCTTCTTTTTAATGAGGTGCAGATATGAAAATCGATATATTAAAACAAAATGAAAAAAGCTGGAATGCATTGGCTGAAGATTTCTTTGGCGTGACAGCTTTGCCTGTACTCGGTTGTTCAATTCCGACAGAAGATGAGCTTCACCTTTTCCCCGACCTTAACGGTAAAGCAGTTTTTGAAATGGGATGCGGAAGCGGTCATTCGCTCAAATGGTGTGCCGAACACGGTGCAAAAGAGCTTTTTGGTCTTGATATTTCAGAAGAACAGCTTAAAGCTGCAAATGAATTGCTCGGCGAAAACGGATATTCCTGCATACTCTTTCATCAGCCTATGGAAGATAACACAAACATTCCGCAGAACTATTTTGATGTTGTTTATTCAATCTATGCAATCGGTTGGACTACTGACCTTGAGAAAACAATAAAGAACGCTGCATCTTATTTGAAACAAGGCGGCACATATATTTTCTCTTGGGATCATCCGCTTTTGCATTGTGTCGATTTGGAAAGTGTTGCAATTTCAGGAGGCAACAGAACCGCCAAAACCGAAGAACGTATAAATTTCAGCGGCAACTATCTCGAAGAAGATTATTATACTTTCGAGAAATACGGTAACCCTCTCACTCTGCAAAACCGTAAAATTTCAACATATATAAACACCCTTGCCGATGCAGGATTTGCTGTCGAAAGAGTGATTGAAGAAACAAGCGAAACCGTTCTTGAAAAAACAGTAGATTTCAGCTCAGGTTATTATGCCGATTTCAAAGCAAAGCATTTTCCGCTGTCTATTGTGATCAAGGCGAGAAAGCTTTGATTATTGAGGTGTAAATATGTTTGAACTTGAACAGGTTTGTAATGAGAATTTGTCGCATTACAAAGAATACAAAAAAGTTTTTGAAATCGATTTAAAACAATATCAATCAAGAATTTATCCGTCTGAAAATGCGGAGATTTTGCGTTGGTATCACATAAAGACAGGCAACAAATATATCGGTGCGATATGGTTGGAGAAGAATGCCAACGACGATTTTGCTGTTTTAGGTGTTTTCATAGCATATGAGCTTTACAGAAATAAAGGCATCGGTAAAGCAGCGATTGAACAAATAATCAAAACCGATTTTCAGTATATGCATACAAACAAAATACTCCTTCGTGTCCGTGAAGAAAACGAAAGAGCAGTCCGTTGTTATAAATCGGTCGGATTTAAAGAAAATCGAAGATACGAAAAAGGCAATCTGAATGTTATTGAAATGATATATGAGTGTAATAATGATTACAAAATTTGAATGTGTAAATATAAACTCCAAAGATCCCAAGGCATTATATGATTTTTATGAAACAATCGGTGCTCCGGTTTATGCAATAAACGGATGTTATGACGGTTGGCATCTCGGCAACGAAAATGACGGATATATTTGTGTATGGGATGCGAAATGGGGCAAATCCACAGCAGGATTTGTAAACAATGTTTTCAGAGTTGATGATTTACAGAAAACTTATGAGGAACTGTCGGCAAAAGGAATAAACATTAATACACCAATTACAACCGCTTGGGGCGGAGTGAAAATTGAATTTGAAGACCCTGACGGAAATAAAATTCTGTTCTTACAGGAAGGCAAATAAATGAATATTGTCAGAAAACTAAAAACAACCGAACTCCCAATTCTAACACAGCTTTTTAGCTACAAAGATATTGATGATATGATTAATGAAAACACTCGTAACATCGAAAACGGTATCATTGATATTTTTGCTCTGTTTGATGATAACAAACTGATTGGTGAGCTTCATGTGAAATATGATAATGAAGATAAAGATTTTGCTAAAAAAGGTAAACGAGCATATCTGTTTGCATTCAGAGTTCATAAAGACTATCAAAGCAAAGGTTTAGGCTCATATCTTCTTAAAACCGTTATTGACGAACTCAATGTCAACGGTTATTATGAACTTACCGTAGGTGTTGAAGATGATAATACCCGAGCAAGATATATGTATGAAAAGTACGGCTTTACTCACCCCATTGCCCGAATAAAAGAAACCTACCAAGGTGACAGTTATGAATATGATTTGCTGTTGAGAAAATGTAATTGATGAAATGGTGATTATATGAAAACACTTATTCTGAACGGCTCTCCTCTCAGAAATGGAGATACGGTCAGTTTAATCAATAAACTAACCGAGCAACTGAATGACGAATATAAAATAGTTGATGCTTATTATTCGGATATTTCCGCTTGTGTTGATTGCCGTTATTGTTGGAACAACGACGGTTGTTCAATTAATGACGGAATGACAGAAATACATGATTACATTGCCAATTGTGATAACATTGTAATTGCTTCACCGATTTATTTCTCGCAACCAACCGGTAAACTGCTTGATGTTTGCAGCAGATTTCAAACATATTTTGCCGCAAAGCATTTCCGAAACCAAACACCTTTCATCAATCCAAAGAAAGGAGCAGTAATTCTTGTTGGCGGTGGTGACGGTAATCCTGAAGATGCACATAAAACCGTCTGCACAATTCTTCATCATATCAATGTTACAGAGATTCATCCTTTGGTTGGTAGTTTTAACACGAATGAATTGCCTGCAGAAAATGATAAAGATACAATAAAAGGTATTGAAAATATAGCAAATTTTTTAAAATAATAAATTGTAAAGAATGGTTTAATCGGTTTTTTACATATATTCTCATAATCCATTGTGATACAATAAAACGAAAAAGAACAAAAACTATGAAACCTACTAAAAGATTACCTATGTTTCGTGTCACGGATGCATCGTGTGTAGATAAAACAACTGTGTGTAATTAGTTGTTAAAGAAGAAACAGACTAAATTGTCCTTGAAAGTGATATAACTTGGAAAGATGTTTATAACTCACCAGAATATGATTACAGAGCATATCGCATTCTGGTGACCACTATTTTGAAGTGTTAATTTAACTCGGTGAAAAAGAATATCACGTTATCGTTCGGATGACAGGAAAACAAGAGTATGACAAGTTTATAGGAAGAAAAAACTATAATAATAGACTAAGCATAACAATCCGCTCGTGGCACAATGCGGATTGTTGTGCTTTTATTATAGAGGTTGAAAAAACATGCATTTTTGTCGAAAATCAATACACTTTTGCAAAGCAGATTGCTCGTGTTAATAATTTTAAAGTATTATATTAATGTAATGTATGTTAAAGCAAACAATTGAATTGATAGATAAATCGTTTGTTTTATTACCCAATATAGGTAATCTCATAAACCGCAATGTTGAAAATTGCGGTTTATATCTGTTTGAAAAATAAAGTTTTAGTGTAAATAAAATTTAAGACAATTATTAATATCAGGAGGAACGGAAATGCGTTATACAATTATTATTGAAGTGAAAAATCAAAAAGATGATTATATAGAATGTGCACAAACTATAGAACATATTTTAAACAATGACTATGAGTTTGTTAAAACAAAAAAGATTAGTATTGTTGAAATAAAAAATAATAATATGCCTTTTAATAAGTTGGAGGAACCAATCGATGGTCAAAACATAACATCTTCTTTTAATGTAATT
>JAZPXS010000338.1:0-2571 GCA_045543775.1 Clostridia bacterium | reverse complement strand
CTGTGAGTATGCTGTTACCTTTGGCGATAGTGTAAAGACCTTGGATGGTGAAAGCATTGATGATGTAGTATATGTTTATGAAAAGGCAGATTCACAAAAAGTCACGTATTATGCAGGCAGTGAAAATAGTTATGAAGGCTTCGATAATATAGACGGACACGGTTCTTTCACGAGTAGTGGTGCAACAAGAATGGTGGTTAATAATACAGACTATCTTAAGAAATTCCATCAGCATACATCAAATATAACCGGCGCCAATTCTTATGTGGCTCATGTTGACAGCGCGACAGGTTCTTTTGCCCCCGATACAGAGACTACAACAGACTATGCGTTAGCAACATTTAACACAGCAAAGTATAGGCTGCTTGAAATGATTCCTACGAATGTGGGTGTGGAAACGTACGAATTTGAAATCAAAAACACTTCGGGGTCTTCTCTCCAAATATATGCTTTTAAAAACAATGAATGGACTGATAGTTTTACAAGCAATACTTATGGATATCAAATGCTGAGTTTGGGGTCTCAGGATAAGTGGAGAAAGGTAAGATTGGTGTACAATACAGAGACTAAACTTTTGCAGGTTTATTGTGACGGTTCGTGGGCAAGGGAAACAACTTTATCCAACGGTTTCGACATTTCTCCTGCTTTTAACTCTGTAAGTGTTGCCGGCAAAACAAAAGCAAATTTACTGTTTGATAATTACAGAAGTTATGTCACGACATCTGTGATGTCTGTAGAAAAGGTTCGCTATACAGATACCGATGGCAATGTAACAGGTCTTAACACCATCAGTCCCGAAACAAACAAGATTGAGATAACCTTCTCCGAAGATATTGATGCTGCTGTAGCAAACGCAATCACACTCACCGCAAACGGTGAAGCTTTAAAATTTGATGCACCCGTTGTCAGCGGCAATGTTGTTACTCTCAATATCCCCGGTTTGCTTCCCGGCAGTAAGGATATTGCTCTCACAATACCTGCATTAAACAGGGTTTACAATGTTAAAACTACAGCAGGCAAGTTCAAGGTTTCAAATCCTGCTCTTACTGTAAACGGTGCTGAAGTTACTGCTCCCGGTATTACCGGCGCCGAGGGTGACGAAGTTGTAATAACATCAAATGTTATCAATACCAAGGCGCAGGAGCAGAAGTTTGTAGTTTTGTATGCATTCTATAATGATGATGAACTTGTAGATGTAAATTACAGTAGCATTACTGTTAAAGATGATGAATATGTAAAATCAATCTCCCAAAGCTTTACAACAAAGAAAAACATTGATTATGATTCGGTTAAAGCATTTATCTGGGATGGTCTTACGACAAATACACCTCTTACCGTTGCGGCAAGCTATCCTGCAGAGTAACGGAAATAACAGCTCATTTCATTAAAACATTATTTTATAGCGGAGGTTTAAGTTAATGAAAGGAAAAAACAAATTACTTAGCGGTCTGCTTGCGGTACTTATGATACTTTCAACACTTGCCGTAATGCCGGTGAGTGCGGCAAAGATAGATGCGAATACATTTTTGAGCGATTTCGAAGATGTGACAGCGGCTAATCCCGGAGACTCAACTACAAAAACCGAATTGACTGCCGAAGGATTCGAGTGGATATCGAGTAATGCTATCGCTGCTAATTTTAAAATTGTAAATGATCCTGAACACGGAAATGCTCTCGGATTTGTAAAATCAGGAAGTATAGGCGTGGCTTTTGACGAGCCGGTGACGACCGGCAAGGTTTGTATAAGATTTTCGTTCAAATCCGGCGACTTTGGTTTCATAAGACCTATAGGTACACTTGGCTCTGCACAAAATGCTGTAGGCACCAATATAGAAGTTGACGGGGAAAAACTTATGTATTTTGCCCGCATTTCTCCTGATTCCTTCAGGGTTTTAAACGGACCCTCATATGACAGTGAAAATAGGAGACTTAATCTCGAAGCAGGAAAATGGCACTATGCCGAACTGATAGTCGATCTTGATGCTAATTCCTGGAGCGGTTATGTGGACGGAGACTTGGTTGCAACGACAAAGAGACCTTTGACTGCGGCAAACGGCATGGACCCGATGCCTCATCTTCAGGGATTTTATTTCTATTCTTCGGCTACATCGGAGACGGAGGGCCTTGTGGATAATGTAATTTTAAGTTATGACCCTGCCGGTGACAAGGGTGTAACCGTACTCTCCTCTAAGCATGAGGTTAATGAAGACGGCGGACAAGTGGCAATTTCCTTTTCGGAGGCATTGGATTCTTCCATAAGTGAAGAAGATATAAGTATCATAAAGTGCGGTGCAGAGGACACTGTTTCCGTTTCGTCGGTTGCTGTTCTACACAACAAGCTCAATTTTGAGTACGGTGAAACTCTGGACGCGGGCTGTGAATATGCTGTTGTATTTGGCGATAATGCCAAAACCATGAGCGGTAAAGATATAGATGATGTTGCATACATTTATGTTAAATCCGAAGCCACAGGCGGCGATGATGCTGAGATTATGGATTTTGACGGTGATGATGTAACCACGGCGGAAGTCAAAAGCGGGCAGCAAAAAACGCGTTATCAGGTGAGAAGCA
>JAZPXS010000337.1:0-7905 GCA_045543775.1 Clostridia bacterium | reverse complement strand
CGCTTGGCCTCCGACTTATCCATTATTAAAAGATGTCCGAATTTTTAATTGTATTTACATTAATCTTTAGGTATAATCAAATAAAAATAAATATCGGGAGTGAATATAATAATGGATGCAAAATGGATATCTCCTCCGCCGGTTTACGGCAAGGCATCACTGTACAATTTCACAAAAAAATTTACGGCAGACGGCAAGCCAAAAAGCTTTCTTGTACGGATAAGTGCCGAGACAAGATACCGTCTCTACATAAACGGCAAGGAAATCTGCCACGGCCCCTGCAAAAGCACAAAATTTGTAAAGCATTACGAGGAGCTTGACTGTGCATATGCCCTGGAAGAGGGAACAAATGAAATAAAGGTGGTTGTGCTCCACATATCTCCTCAGGAGGGATACAGGTTTTCCACCACCTGCCCGCGGGACAGAGCGGCACTGTACTTTGACGGGACGGTGGTTACAGACAAGGGAGAAGAAAAAATTATATCTGACGAAAGTTTTTCCATCGAGCGGGCAAAGCACATTTCCTACACCTGGCGTGACAAGTGTATGGTAACTATTGCACCCTTTGAAATTATTGACGGAAACGAAGAATACGAAAAGGTTGACCTTGAAGTTCTGTATACCCCCGACACCCAAAGAGGCCACTACAACAGCTGGGGCGTAAAGGAGCAGTATATGCTTGAAAAAAGGCCCATACAGTTTCTTGACCTTAACGAAAAGGTTCCCGTGGAAGCGGTGCGGGAATACTATGACGAAAAGGGCAACTACAATATTGTTCTTGATCCGAAATATTATACTACTGCAATGGTTCGCTACGAATGGAAAGCTCCCAAAGGTACAAAGATGGATATCATCTATACCGAATGTCCCCTGACAGAGGCACCTGACGGAACTCTGTACAAGGATATGCGTGACAATGCCGACGGAGCTATAATCTACGGTGACTGGGACAACGGCGACCACTACGAAACCTTTGTGGCATCGGGAGACAGTCAGGAGCATGATATTTTCTTCTTCCGCACTTTTCGGTTCATTCGTGTGGAATGTACCAAGAAACCTGAATACTTCCGTATGTATGCCGCAAGGTATAACTACGACTTTACCAAGGATGCCATAGAGGGCGGAATCGGAAGTTTTATTTGCTCCGATGACAAGTACAGCAAGATGTGGGACATAAGCCTCAATACCCTTGAGTGCTGTACTCACGAAACATTTGCAGATTGTCCTTTCTACGAGGACCAGCAATATATCGGCGATGCCCGTTTTGAGTCAAAGTATGCCTGGGCAATATCCAACGACTCCCTTATGCAGAAAAAAGTCATTATCGATACTCTGGGTTCCTTGCAGCCAGACGGAATGATTGCCTCCACATCCCCCAATATGTGGGTGCAGGTTCTCCATATGTCTTCGGTTTACTTTATTGAACACATCCGTGCATATTTAAGGTTCACAGGAGATATTGATTTTGTAAAATCCATTGTGGGTGCAGTGGGATTTTGCGTTTCATACTTTGAGGGATGGAAAACACCGGAGGGAATAATCAATCCCACAGACGGATGCCGTTTTATAGACTGGGTTACGGAGTGGAACAGAGGACTTCCTCCAAACGGAGAAAAGGCCCCTCTTGCCATATATAATATAATGTATGCATCGGCTCTTAAGGATGCCATTGAAATATGCGAAGAGTGCGGATATACCGGACTAGCATCGGACTACCGCAGACTCCACGCTGACCTTACAAAGGCAATAAACAAGCACTTCTTTGACAGCGAAAAAGGTCTTTATGTGGATGTTCTCGGCTACAAAACATACTGCGAGCACACCGGCGTGTGGGCAATTCTCTCCGACACGGTAACAGGAGACGATGCCCTTACCCTTGCAAAAAAGATGATGACAGAGGACGGTGTGGCAAAATCCAGTTTCAGCAAGATTTACGACCTGCTCCGTGCCCTTGACAAGGTTGGACTGTATGACGAGTATGCACCGGAGCTGCTCTCTCAGTGGGACAATATGATAGAAAAGCATTGCACCACCTGGGGCGAGAGTGCAAGCTTCTCCCGAAGCGAGTGTCACGGCTGGTCCTGCACTCCCGTGTATGAAATGACAGCTATGATACTTGGCGTAAAGCCGCTTAAAAGCGGATACGAAAAAATAAGGGTGGAACCTCACCTTATGGGACTTACCCACGCAAAGGGCAGAGTACCTACAGGATACGGATATGTTGATGTGTCCTGGAAGATAAACGGAGACAAATTTTCTCTCGATATAAAATCCTCCAAAGAGGTTGAAATGGAGATTGTACTCCCAAGCGGCAGAACAGAAAGTGTAATTGCAAAAGAATATTCGGCAGAGGAATAAAATTAAAAAAGGTAGTGTAAAAAATTCAAATGAATTTTTTACACTACCTTTTTGAAATACGGACTTTTTTATATTCTCTTTTTCAGTACATATCTTGCCGTGTTTTCATCGGTAATAAGCGTATCAATCATTCCTGTCCGCAGTGCACCGACAATTGCCTCAGCCTTTTCCTTGCCGCAAGCAATGGCAACGGTTTCCTTTGCATTCTTTATATTCTCGGCAGATGCACACAGGGTATTTTCATACAGGTTAACAAGCTTTCCGTCTTTATCAAAAAAGTGAGTTGCAACATCACCGATGGTCTTAAGTCCCATATCCCTGTAACCAAAGGTTTTTCCGAAAATATCCATAACCTCGGTATTTCCTATACCCACAATGGCAATGTCGGCACTGTTCCACATATCCTGCATTTTTTTGTAGTAGGAAAGCTGCTTTAACAATTTGCAGTCCTTATCGTCATCTACCAGATAGGGAAACCAGGCACACTTTAATGTTGCATCCAGCTTGTCTGCCATTTTGCGTGCAAGCTCGTTTGAAGAAAAATACGAATTCTCGTTGTCCGTAGCTCCAAAAAGAGGAAAAACAACATTTCCGCTTGTTGAGACCTTTGGAAGATTGGCTATAAACTCCTGCACTGTTCTCCCCCAGGAAATAGCAATTTTCTGATTGTTCTTTTTTATACTCGGCAATATGTAGCTGACCGCCGCCTTAACTGTCATAAGACGGTTAACCTCTTCATTTCTTCCGCTTACACTGCAGACTACACAGCTTCGGATGCCAAACTTGTCACAGATTTTCTTTTCAAGCTCCCTGCAGTCCTTTTCGGGATTGTGGATGATGATTTCCACAATCTTTTCATCTATTGCATCGCCAAGAAGTCTGGATACTGTCTGTCTGGAAATATTCAGCTTTTTTGCAATTTCCTGCTGAGTCAGATTTTTTTCGTAATATAGAGTTGCAACCTCAGACATCAATAGTTTTTCCGCTTTCATATTACTCTCCTAAAACAATTAATGGAAATATTCTACACCAAAATTCCGGCAATGTCAATTTTTAACATTTGTATTTGACAAATGTTAAATTTAATGGTATAATTACCAAAAAATTATAGGAGGTTGTATTATGCTTGTAACTATGAAGGAAATGCTGGAAGATGCCCGTATAAATCACTATGCTCTTCCTGCATTTGATATCAGCAACTACGATATGATGAAGTCTGTTCTGGAGGCTTGCGAGGAGGAAGGGTCTCCTGCACTTCTTATGGCACTTGGAGTTGATTTGCAGGGAAGAGATATGAATCTTCTTTCCTCTATGATTCGTTCCGCATCGGAGCACTTCAATATTCCCATTTGTCTGCATCTTGACCACGCAACAGATTTTGAATTTATCAAAAGAGCTATTGACTCAGGCTTTAGCTCCGTTATGTACGACGGTTCTGTGCTTGATTTTGAGAACAATGCCAAAAACACTGCCGAAATCACAAAGTACGCTCACGCACACGGTGTAACCGTTGAGGCTGAGCTGGGACACGTGGGCAATGCAAGTGTGGGCAGCATCAGCGAAACAGGAACCGACACAGACCCCGGCGAGAGCCTTACCGTTCCTCAGGAGGTAGCAGATTTTGTAGACATTACCGATGTTGATGCACTGGCTGTTGCCATAGGAACATCCCACGGTGTTTATCAGAAAACACCTGAGCTTCGCATTGACAGACTGGATGAAATCACTGCAGTTTGCGACAGACCTCTCGTTCTCCACGGAGGAAGCGGAACCCCCGATGACCAGATGCAGAATGCCATTCATCACGGCATTACCAAAATCAACATATATTCCGATGTTGTAGGTGCAATGAACAAGGGACTCAAAGACAAGCTAAACAGCGTTGAGAACCCCTCCACATGGCCTTTCATTGTATTTGAGGATGCACGAAATATGATGAAAGAAGTTGTAAAAGGCAAGCTGCGTACCTTTGGCAGTGCAGGCCGCATCTGACAATGGAGGAGGGAAAATTTATGAAAACCAAGGCTGTCCGTTTGTACGGCGAAAACGATTTGCGTCTGGAGGAGTTTGAACTTCCTCAGCTCAAAGACGGCGAAATTCTTATAAAAATTATCTCTGACAGCGTATGTATGTCTACATACAAAACTGCAAAGCAGGGTGCAAAGCACCTGCGTGTGCCCGAAAACGTAAGCGAAAAACCCATTATCATCGGCCACGAATTCTGTGCGGAGGTTGTGGAGGTTACAGACAGATGGAAGGACAGATACAAGGCAGGCGACAAGGTAATTATGCCTCCGGTACTTTTCTACATCGACGGAATACAGACCGTTGGATATTCCTTCTGTGAAATCGGCGGTGTTTCCACATATTCCATCGTTTACGACCACATGATAGAAAATGACTACCTTATCAAGCTGGAAGGCGACTGCTACTTCAAAGGTTCTCTTATTGAGCCTGCCTCCTGCATAGTAAGAGGCTACAAGGGAAGCATACATCTGGATGAAAACCAAAAACCCTTTACCGGTATGAGACCGGGAGGCAAGGCTGCCATTCTTGCAGGATGCGGTCCCATGGGACTTGTGGCAATAGACATTGCTCTTCACGGTGAAGAAAAACCCTCTTTGCTTGTGGTAACAGACATAGACGAAGCAAGACTTGACCGTGCAAAACAGATATTCTCCCCCGAAGAAGCGGAAAAAGACGGCATAAAGCTTGTGTTTACCAAATCTGCCGACAAGGACGAGCTGCTCGCACTTTCCGGCGGCGGCTTTGACGATGTTTTTGTTTACGCACCTGTTCCTGCAGTAGTGGAGCTTGGGGATGCTATCCTCGGCTTTGACGGTTGTCTCAACTTCTTTGCAGGTCCTCTTGATAAGAACTTTAGTGCCAACTTCAATTTCTACAATGTTCACTATCAGCAGCACCATGTGTCAGGAACAAGCGGAAGCACCGTTGAGGATATGCACGATGTTGTTGATATGATTGGCAAAAAACTCATAGATCCTGCCGTTATGATTACACACATCGGCGGTATAGATGCGGCAATTGATACAACTGTGCATCTTCCCGAAATACCGGGCGGCAAAAAGCTCATATATACCCACATCAATATGCCCCTTACCGCACTGGAGGATTTTGCCTCTCTTGGGGAAAAGGATTCCCGCTTTGCCGTTCTTGACAAGCTTCTTAAGGAAAATAACGGCCTCTGGAATGCAAAAGCAGAAAAATATCTGTTGGATAATTTCTGAAAATAGGAGTAAATTTTATGAGTAAATCAGGATATGTTTTAGGTATTGATCTGGGAACCGGAGGAGCAAGAGTCGGCATCTTTGATTTACAAGGAACTCCTGTAGTTTTCTGCAGTGAAAAAATTACACTTTACACCCCAGCCTCGGGCCGTGCGGAGCAAAGTCCCGACCAGTGGTGGGAAGCCATTTGCAAGGCATCCCGAAAAGCTGTTGAAACAAGTAAAATAGATCCGTCCGACATCAAAGGAATGAGCCTTGATACAACCTGCTGCACAGTTATGCTCTCAGGAGACGATATGGTTCCCCTGCGAAACGCAATTATGTGGATGGATGTCCGTGCCTCGGAGCAGGCAAAAAGAATTTACAGCTCAGGTCACGACTCACTTAAATATAACGGCTACGGAATGGTTTCCGCAGAATGTTTGCCTGCCAAGGCTCTCTGGATTAAGGAAAACGAGCCGGAGCTGTGGAACAAGGCAACAAGATTTTATGAATGTACGGACTGGCTCATCTACAAGCTCACAGGACAGTACACCGCCAGCATCAACTGTGCCTCTGCACGGTGGTACTACAATGCTTCCGAAGGCGGTTATCCTCTTGATTTTTACGAAAAGATAGGTCTGGAGGACCTTGCCCAAAAGCTTCCTGCAAAAGTTTTGCCCATGGGCGAATTTGTGGGCGGTCTTACACCTCAGGCGGCAAAGGAGCTTGGTCTAAAGGAGGGTACTCCCGTAGGCGAGGGCGGTGCAGATGCCTTTGTTGGTGTTATCGGTCTAAATGCCGTACAACCGGGAAAAATGGCACTTATCACAGGCTCCTCACACCTGCATATTGCACAGGTAAAGGACGAGGTTCACACCAAGGGTATCTGGGGTTCTTATCCCGACTGTATCGTAAAAGGACTGCAAATGGTGGAGGGCGGTCAGACCTCCACCGGTTCAATAATAGAGTGGTTTGTGGGAAATCTTTGCGGTACAGTTAAGGAAAAGGCCGAAAAATTGGGTAAATCCGTTTACGACCTGCTCAACGAAGAAGCGGAAAATATGCCTGTGGGTGCTGACGGACTTATTGCTCTGGACTTCTTTCAGGGCAACAGAACCCCCTATGTTGATCCCGATGTGAGAGGAATGTTCTACGGACTTTCCTTAAACCACACGCCGTCACAGATGTACAGAGCAATTATAGAGAGCATCTGCTACGGAACAGAAGCTATTATCGATGTATTCCGCGGAGCTGACTTTAACCTAAACGAGATTGTAATTTCCGGTGGTGCAGTAAAGAGCCGTTTCTGGATGCAGGCACATTCGGATATAAGCAATGTCCCCATCACCGTTCCCAAGGTAACCGAAGGGCCTTGCCTGGGCTCGGCAATTCTGGGCGCAGTTGCAGGGGGAGTTTATCCCGATATTCAGACTGCGGCAGAAAATATGACCTCTGTGGATTATGTAATAGAGCCAAATCCCGAAAAGCACAAGCAATACCGTTTCTACTACGAAAAATACAAGCAGTTCTATGCATTGGCAAAGGATTGGATGCACGAAGTAACTGCATATAACGCAAAAACCGAAGGGAGATGACACTTTTGAAAAAAGTCCTGATAACCGGCGGAAGCGGAGGAATTGCACAGTCAATCAAAGCTCTTCTTGAAGCGGAAGGCTACTGTGTTTTTGCTCCGTCCCGTCTCGAAATGGATGTAACCGACTGGAACAGCATAGACAAAATTATGAAAGAATTTGCCCCCGACATACTGATAAACAACGCAGGATATGTGGTACCCTGCTCCGTCAGAGAGGCTAATCTGGAAAATGCAAAAAAACACTTTGACATAAACCTGTCGGGCACATTCTACTGCACGCAGCTTGGACTCAAATATAACCCGAATCTTGAAATAGTAAATGTTGGCTCTGCCGCAGCTATCGAAACCCATGCAACCTGGAGTGAATACTGTGCCACAAAGGCGGCAGTTGTTATGGCAACAAAGTGCTGGGCAGAGGACGGAATTTTTTCCGTTTGCATTTCTCCGGGAAGAACAAAAACAAAAATGAGAAAAAGCCTTTATCCCGACGAGGATCAGAACACCCTGCTTGATCCCGACGATTTTGCAAAGGTTGTGTATAACGCAGTTATTCACAAATATCCCTCGGGAAGTCACATTGTTGTAAGAAAACAGAATGTTGAAGATATACTTGCAGGGAAGGTTACTTTTCAATAACATTTAAAAAAAGGCAGTGTAAAAAATTCAACAGAATTTTTTACACTGCCTTTTTGGTTATGGGAATGGAAAAATATACGGAAGTCG
>JAZPXS010000336.1:0-3998 GCA_045543775.1 Clostridia bacterium | reverse complement strand
ATATAATATTGTTTCGCTTGTTGCGAAACTGGCTGCATAAGCCATCTGCTATCAGAAATTTATGCCCGTCAGGGCGTGAATAAAATAAAATTTCAAAGGAGTTTTTATTATGAAAAAAGTAGTATCTCTCATGTTGGCACTTGTTATGTGCGTAAGTTTGGTATCACTTACCGGATGTTCCGATGGTGGCAGCTCAAATGCTAAGTACAAGATCGGTATTGTTCAGCTTGTTGAACACGATGCACTTGATGCAGCAACAGAAGGCTTCAAGCAGGCAATTATTGACGAGCTTGGCGAAGATGCGGTTGAGTTTGATTTCCAGAACGGCCAGAATGATCCCAACACTTGCTCAACTATTGCTAATCAGTTTGTATCAAACAACGTAGATCTCATTATGGCAAACGCAACACCTGCGCTTCAGGCGGCGGCTGCAGCAACAGGCGACATTCCGATTCTCGGTACATCAGTTACAGAATATGGTGTTGCTCTTGAAATCAAGAATTTTGACGGAACTGTTGGCGGAAATATTTCAGGTACATCCGACCTTGCTCCTCTTGATAAACAGGCAGAAATGATTACAGAGTGGTGTCCGGACGCTAAAAATGTAGGTCTTCTCTATTGCTCAAAGGAAGCAAACAGCCAGTATCAGGTAGATGTTGTTAAAGCTGAACTTGAAAAGAAAGGTCTTAGTGCTACATTGTATCCGTTTACAGATTCCAATGACCTTGCTCAGATTTGTACCACAGCGGCAGATAAGAGCGATGTAATCTATGTTCCTACCGATAACACTGTTGCAGAAAACACAGGTATCATTGATAATATCTGTGAACCTAAAAAGATTCCTGTAATTGCAGGCGAAGAAGGTATTTGTTCAGGATGCGGTATTGCGACACTTTCTATCAGCTACTATGACCTTGGCTACACCACAGGTAAGATGGCTGTTAAGATTTTGAAAGACGGCGAAGATATTTCCAATATGCCTATCGAATATGCAGAGAAACAGACACCTAAATACAACAAACAGAATTGCGAAGCTTTAGGAATTAAACCTCTTGAAGGATATACAGCAATCGAAGAATAAAATATAGCGTCTATCAAGCCTGAGAAAAACCATTTCTCTCAGGCTTGATAGAATTTAAGTATGGTGAATTAAATGGAAATTTTAGAACAACTTATAACTGCTCTGCCCGGTTCCTTTTCTCAGGGACTTATATGGGGCATTATGGCTATCGGTGTTTATATAACCTACCGAATTCTGGATGTTGCGGATCTTACCGTTGACGGTTCATTTGCAACAGGCGGAGCTGTGGCTGTTATACTTATATTAAACGGTTGTGATTTGTGGCTTGCAATGCTAATCGCATTTATTGCAGGTCTTTTGGCAGGTGCTATAACAGGACTTTTGCATACCTGCATGGGTATCCCTGCAATTTTGTCGGGTATTCTTACACAGCTTGCCCTTTATTCCATCAACCTTAAAATAATGGGAAAAGCCAACCAGTCTGTTAATGTGAATCAAACCGAGCTTCTTGTTTCGCTGCGCTGGGTCAGGGATTTTGCATTCCATAATCCGCTTATAACTGTTGGAGTGGTTTTGGTTGTAATGATCGCACTTTTGTATTGGTTCTTCGGAACGGAAATGGGATGTGCTATCAGAGCAACAGGTACAAACCTTAATATGAGCAGAGCACAGGGTATCAATACAAACTTCAATAAGGTTCTTGGTATTATGCTATCAAACGGTCTCGTTGCTTTTTCGGGAGCTTTTCTTGCACAGTATCAGGGTTTTGCAGACGTTAAGATGGGACAAGGTGCTATCGTTATCGGTCTTGCTGCGGTTATTATCGGCGAAGCACTTTTCGGAAAAATTTTCAAGAACTTTGCATTGCGTTTGTTATCAGTGGCGTTTGGTTCGATTATTTATTATATCGTTATCCAGACGGTTATCACACTCGGTATGGATGCAAACCTCTTAAAACTTCTTTCGGCGGCTATTGTTGCTATTTTCCTTGCTATTCCTTATTGGAAGAATCAATATGCCCAAAGGCATATGAGAAAACATAAAGGGGGTAAGGCAAATGCTTAAAATCACAGGTGTAGAAAAAACCTTTAACCCCGGAACAATAAACGAAAAGAAAGCTCTTAACGGAATTGACTTACATCTCAAAAAAGGCGATTTTGTAACTGTTATCGGCGGAAACGGTGCTGGTAAATCCACAATGCTGAATATGATTGCAGGTGTCTATCCCGTAGATTGCGGAAATATCGTGATTGATGGTGTTGATATTACCGGCTTGCCGGAATATAAACGTGCAAAATACCTTGGCAGAGTTTTTCAGGATCCAATGACCGGAACTGCGGCAGATATGCAGATTGAAGAAAATCTTGCTCTTGCTGCAAGACGTGGTAAAAGAAGAACTCTCCGTGCAGGTATCACATCTAAGGAGAGGACAGAATACAAAGAGCTTTTAAAAATTCTTGGTTTGGGACTTGAAGAAAGACTTACCGCAAAGGTAGGGCTTCTTTCAGGCGGTCAGAGACAGGCTCTTACACTTCTTATGGCAACACTTAAAAAGCCGAAGCTTTTGCTTCTTGATGAGCATACAGCGGCACTTGATCCTAAAACTGCAAAAAAGGTATTGGAAATTACGGAAGAAATTGTGTCAAAGGATAGCCTCACAACACTTATGATTACGCATAATATGCACGATGCAATCGAATACGGCAACCGCCTTATTATGATGCATGAAGGAAGAATAATCATAGATGTGTCGGGCGAGGAAAAGAAAAAGCTTACTATCCCGCAGTTGCTTGAACTGTTTGAAAAAGCAAGCGGTAGCGAATTTGCAAACGATAAGGTAATGCTTTCAAAGTAATTGCATATAAAAGACCTTTGCGAATCTTAAATCCGCAAAGGTCTTTACTTTTTGACTCTGTATGAAAATAAGTGTTGACTCATCTTACTTGTTCTTTGTTTTTAATATTGCAATTAGATTTAATATAGCTGTAATTGCAATCAATACAATACCGGCAATTATGACCGCACGAATAGTATCTTCAATAGCTGAAAAATCACCAATCAATACTCTACGGTTTATCTCAAATAATTGAAACAAAAGGGATATTGTGCATAGAGTGAAGCTCACAAACGTATTTCTGTGGGATGTATATGCTTTAGATACTGTAATTGCAAAGACGGCAAATATCCAAGCTAAAGCACCCGAAATAAGACTTACTATATTCAGCATATAATCACGCTACTTTTTTATAAATCCTGATATTATATTTTTTGATTTCTAAATCGAATTTTTTATTTTATAAGTACATTTTCAATGGGGTTTTTAATAAACTTTAACCATAGCTTAACCGCAACTCCTGTAAATACGGCAGATATTACAGTACCTTCTCTTGTTCCGACCATCGAGCCGTTAAAGAAAATCAGTGAAAGAACAATAGAAAGTGCAACCCAAGATATATCAAATGCAATTTTCACATTTGAAAAATCCTTATGTAAAACATCTGACAGTGCCTTTACAAATGCTTCACCTGAATTTAGAATTACATTTGCAATCACCCCAAGGGTGATACCGAAGCCAAGAACAACTATTCCGAATATAACAAGTAACAGCTTTACTATGTAAATGTCGTTTGGTATAAAGCTCGCCAGGTACAGACCGAAATCTGTGAAATATCCAAACAAAAATGAAAGAGGGATTTGCAAAAGCTGAAAAGGCATAAAATTTTTACGGAGCAATATCACTTGTCCGAGAAGCAGCACACAGTTTGAAATGGTAAGCCATGTTCCGAATGATAAAAATGAAAATTTAATGCTGATAACATTTGCAACTGATGAAATGGGTGATACTCCCAACTCTCCATGTTTAGTAAGTGCCACACCTATTCCCATAAAGAACAGGCATAGTATAAATAAAATATATCTTTTGAATATTTCCTTTTTGCTCATAGCAGTATCTCCACACTCACAATCGGTTTAAATA
>JAZPXS010000335.1:0-4853 GCA_045543775.1 Clostridia bacterium | reverse complement strand
AACTTCACCTCTTGCGAGGACACGTCAAGAGGTGAAGTTCGCTTAGAATTTATAGGCCGAAAAATACAAGAAATCTGCATTTTTTGCAGATTTCTGTATATTTATCGGGTGTTTTTGCTGATTTGACATTTGGAAGTTCAGTAATGAGGCCAATAAACGCTATACAATTTATTTTGCATCGCCTTTTTGATTGACATAAAGAACTTTTGGGATTATAATTGTCTTAATTATTGTATATTATAGGAAATATTATTGAAAAAACAGGTTGCTTGTATATAACGAGGTGAAGCATATTGAAAATAATAGTTGTAGGTGTCGGAAAAATAGGTAATAAGCTTGCAGGACTCCTCAGCACCGAAGAGGGACATGAGGTAACGGTTGTAGACGTGATACCCGAAAGGCTCAGAGATACAGTTAATGAATTTGATATTATGGGTGTTACAGGAAGCGGAACCGATGCCGCAGTTCTGGAGGAGGCAGGTGTTGACAAGGCAGACCTTGTAATTGCTGTTACCGGCTCGGATGAGATAAATCTTCTTTCGTGTCTTATAGCCAAAAAATGCGGTAATTGCGAAACGATAGCCAGAGTAAAAAAACCTGAATATGAAAAGTCATTGCATCTTATAAAAGACGAACTGGGGCTTGCAATGGTTATGAACACTCAGAGGGCATGTGCACGGGAAATTGCCAAAATCCTGCGTTTCCCCTCGGCAATACAGATAGACACATTTTCCAAAGGCAGGGTAGAAATTCTCAAATTCCGTATTCAGGATGATTCTCACATATGTGATATGAAAATTGCGGAAATGTGTTCCAGATTAAATTGTGATGTACTCATTTGCGGTGTTGAAAGAGGAGATTCGGTATTTATACCTGACGGTAATTTTATACTTCGCTCCGGTGACCGTGTAAGCTTTGTGGCTACTCCGCACAATGCGGCAGATTTCTTCCGCAAGATAGGTTTCAAGACCAACAGTGTCAAGGATACCTTGATAATAGGTGGCAGTGATACTGCTTACTATCTTGCTACACTGCTTATGCAATCGGGAATCAAGGTCAAGATAATAGAGCAGAGCACTGCAAGATGCGAAGAGCTTTGTACACTTCTTCCCAAGACAACTGTAATAAACGGTGACGGTACAGATACAGATCTTCTCTATGAGGAAGGTCTTCCGCGTTATGAGTCTGTTGTAGCCCTCACAAATATTGACGAAGAAAACATTATGCTTTCTCTTTTTGCTGCTACACAAACCGAGGGCAAAACCGTAACAAAAATAGACCGCATAGCCTATGATAATGTGATAGGCTCTCTGGGACTTGATACCATAGTAAATCCCAGCAACATTGCTTCTGAGCATATTGTCCGTTTTGTAAGAGCAAAGGAAAACAGTCTTGGAGGAAATGTGGAAACCTTGCACCTTATATTGGATGGCAAGGCAGAGGCACTGGAATTCTATGTGGAAAAGAACAACCCTATGACAGGAAAAACCCTTCTGGAAATTTCACTTAAACCCAATGTTCTTATAGCGTCCATCAATCGGGACGGAAAAATTATCATTCCCCGAGGTAAAGATACCATTCTTCCCGGAGACAGAATAATAGTTGTTACCACCCAGAGCGGTGTCAAGGATATAAACGAATTTTTGAGGTAGGCGGATTATGAACATTAAATTAGTTGCCCATACTCTCGGCAGAGTTATCAGCTTTGAGGGAATTTGTATGGCTCTTTCTCTTATATGTTCTCTGTTGGTAAAGGACGGAGAGCACTTCACTTTTTTAATATCTATCATAATATGTCTTGGAGCAGGCATACCGCTTTCTTTAATAAAACCTATGGAAAAAAGACTGTTTTCCAGAGACGGCTTTGTTATCGTTGCTTTAAGCTGGATAGCACTCAGTGTATTCGGTGCTTTTCCCTTTATGATATCCGGAGCTATCCCTAATTTTACAGATGCTTTTTTTGAAACCGCATCGGGATTTACTACCACAGGTGCATCAATACTTAAGAATGTGGAGATTGTGCCGAAATCCATACTTTTCTGGCGAAGCTTTACCCACTGGATAGGCGGTATGGGGGTAATAGTTTTTCTTGTGGCACTTCTTCCCTTGTCGGGCGGAAGCAATATGTATCTTATGAAAGCGGAAAGTACCGGTCCCTCTGTTGGCAAGCTGGTACCCAGAGTGCGTTCTACGGCAAAAATACTCTATACAATATATTTTGGTATAACAGTGATGCTCCTTGTCCTGCTTCTTCTTGGAGATATGAGTTTATTTGATGCATTCTGCATCACTTTTGGAACTGTCGGAACAGGTGGTTTCGGATTTCTTAATTCCAGTATGGCGGATTTCTCCTCATACCTTCAGATTGTAGTTACCGTGTTTATGATACTGTGCGGTGTCAATTTTTCCATTTACTATCTTATTATTAAGAGAAAGTTTTCTTTGGCAGTACGCTCATCGGAAATGTGGACATACCTTGGCATAATAGCTTTGTCCACTCTTGTGATAAGCTTAAACTGTCTGCCGCAGTTTGACTCCTACCGTGAGTCTCTGAAGCACAGTGCTTTTCAGGTTGGCTCAATTATCACTACAACAGGCTTTAGTACCGTCGATTTTGATTTGTGGCCCGAGCTTTCCAAGACGATTCTTGTTATTCTTATGTTCGTGGGAGCCAGTGCAGGAAGTACCGGCGGCGGTATCAAGGTGAGCAGGATTCTTATTCTTTTAAAGAGCATTGTCAAAGAAATAAAAATTGCCTCACACCCCAAGAGCACCCACAAGGTTACAATGGACGGAAGGGCAGTTGAGCACGAAACCATAAGGTCGGTAAATGTATTTATGATTTCGTATCTTATTATATTTGCCGTTTCGCTTCTTGTAATAAGTATAGATAATCTGGACTTTACCACCAACTTTACGGCAGTTGCGGCAACCATCAATAACATCGGCCCCGGTCTTGCAAAGGTTGGCCCAACACAGAATTTTTCCTGTTATTCGCCGCTTTCCACTCTTGTTCTTTCCTTCGATATGCTCATCGGAAGGCTGGAGATATTCCCTATACTGGTGCTTTTCTCACCTCAGGCGTGGAAAAAATAAGAAATTTTTCAAAAAACTATTTACAACAGCCAAATCTTGTGTTATAATAACCAAGTTGTAGCCCGATGCAAAGGTTTTGGATTCTCCAACCGTGCCTTCGCACCGAGGCGATTGCAAGCCGTTTTGCGGCATAATTATTAAATAAGGAGGAAACAAAAATGTTAAAGGAAACAAAGCAGGCTATCATCAAAGAATATGCTACTCACGAGGGTGACACAGGTTCTCCCGAAGTACAGATTGCTATTCTTACACACCGCATCAACCACCTTACAGAACACCTCAAGTCCAATATGAAGGACCACCATTCCAGAAGAGGTCTTCTTATGATGGTTGGTAAGAGAAGAGGCCTTCTCAACTATCTTGCAAAAATCGATATCGAAAGATACCGTTCCATTATCGCAAGACTCAACATCAGAAAGTAGTTTTCAATTCGGGCAAAGAGGCTTTCGTCTCTTTGCCTGTTTTGCATATTTTAATTATTAAATTAAGCGGAAAATCTATCGGTGATTAGCAGTTAAATATGTGCTTTTTATGAAAAAAGCTTGTATTTAACTGCTGATGGAGATTTTTCCGCTTGAAAAAACAAGGAGGAAAATTTGTATGAAAAAGACATTTACCACTACCATTGCAGGCAGAGAGTTCTCTGTAGAAGTGGGCGAGGTTGCACAGCTTGCATCCGGTGCGGCTATGGTAAGATACGGCGATACCGTTGTTCTTGCTACTGCAACAGCTTCTGCAAAGCCCAGAGACGGTGTTGACTTCTTCCCTCTTAGCGTTGACTACGAAGAGAAGATGTACTCTGTAGGTAAGATTCCCGGAGGATTTTTAAAGAGAGAGGGTAAACCCAGCGAAAAGGCAATCCTCACATCCAGAGTTATCGACAGACCAATAAGACCGCTTTTTCCCAAGGATTACAGAAACGATGTAGGTCTTGTTACAACAGTTATGTCTGTTGACATAGACAACTCTCCCGAGGTTTGTGCTATGAACGGTGCATCCATTGCAATTTCCATATCTCAGATGCCTTTTGCAGGCCCTGTGGGTGCAGTTGTTGTAGGTCTTGTTGACGGTGAATATGTTATCAACCCCACTCTTGCACAGAGAGAAGTAAGTGATATGTATGTTACCGTTGCAGGTACAAGAGAAAAAATCGTTATGATAGAAGCCGGTGCAAACGAAGTTAAGGAAGATGTAATGTTCGGTGCTATCGTATATGCTCACGAAGAAATCAAAAAAATCTGTGATTTCATAGACACAATCGTTGCAGAAGTAGGCAAGCCCAAGGAAGAATACATTGCTCATGAGGTTGACCACGACCTTTATGACAAGGTGTATGAATTCTCCTATGACAAGGTATGTGCTGCAATAGATACTGACGACAAGAGAATCCGTGACGAAAGAATGAAGGTTCTTACAGATGAACTTATGGAACATCTTGGCGAAGAAGGCGAAGGCAGAGATGTGGAAATCGACGAGATTTTCTACAAGATACAGAAAGAAATCGTAAGAAAATGGCTATATGAAGACCACAAGAGAGTAGACGGCAGACAGCTTGACGAAATAAGACCTCTTAGTGCAAGAGTAGGGGTACTTCCCAGAACACACGGTTCAGGTCTTTTCTCCAGAGGTCAGACACAGGTTCTCACAATAGCAACATTAGGTGCTGTAAGCGAATCCCAGACAATAGACGGTATAGATGAGGAAACCTCAAAGAGATATATGCACCACTACAACTTCCCCTCATACTCTGTTGGCGA
>JAZPXS010000334.1:0-7638 GCA_045543775.1 Clostridia bacterium | reverse complement strand
CAAGCTTTGCAAGTTCGCTCCACTTTGCATAGAGCTTGAGATTGCCTTTTGTTCCCACGGCAACCTCTTCTATTGCATTGCCGGAAAATTCTGCATTGTCGTACCATCCCTCAAAGTCATATTCATCACTCTCGGCTGACTTGAGTGCAAGAGGAAGCTCCTCTGCCGTGTACTTGGCGGGTGCATCTGCAGGAAGTGTTCCCTTTCCGCCCAGCTCATAGGTGATATTATACACAATAACAGCCTTGATTGTTACATCATCACTGACTTTGTCTGTAAGCTTAACCTCTGTTCCGTCTCCGTATACAAAGATTACATCATAGCCCAGGTTAACCTGTTCTGCCTTGAAGCTATCCATAGCAGCTTTAAGATTGGGGTTTGAAGAAAGCTCTTTATCCTTTTCCACAGGATATACATTGCCGTTAAATGTTACATTCTTGTATTCTGTAACAGTTCCGTCAGGTTTAACGCTTATAGACATGGTGAGCTTCTTGTACTTATCGGACTCAACTTCGCCGCTGCCTGCTTTTGTGGCAATCTTGGTGTCATCGCCGTAGGAGAAGGTTACAGGAAGCTCCTCATCGGTATTTATTTCATACACCAGTGTAAAGAGTACGTTTCCTGCATTATCAAGTTTTTCATTTGTAATTCCGTTTACATTTTCCCAGACGATAGTTTCGCTTGTTCCGGTAAGACCGTCACCGAAGGAATCGGAGCGTACTTCTTTGAGCTTAAGCTCATCGCCGCAGGTCTTCTTTACATAAAGCGACATTGCCTGAATATCGGTTAAATCTACAGGAACCTTGCTGAGTGTTACATTAATAGTAACTGTATCCTTGGAGCCGTTATTCACATATGCAAATCCAAGCTCAGCCTTTTTAACCCATTTTGCATAGAAGGTTTTTTCACCGGGGTTGTCTTTTGCGATGGCTATTACAGCATCACCGCTAAATCCATTGTTGTCATACCAACCTTCAAAGGTTTCATCATCAGTATCCTTAAGAACGGGGAGTACAAGCTCCTTATCTACTGTATAGGTATCGTATGTTTTTACCCCTTTGGAATCAAATGTTATTTTATATTCGATAGGAGTTTTGGGTTCTTTTATAATGATTGTTCTGCTGCTTGTAACAGTGTCGGTATCTTTAACCTCTGCACCGTTGTCAGCATAAACGAAGGTTATGTCATAACCTTTGTTTTTCCAATCTTCCTTTACGGCATTCATAGCATCTTTAAGAGCCTGGCTCAAGGTATTGCCATCCTCTATTTGGTATCCGTTGCCGTTAAAGGTGATTGTGTGAGTTACTGTGGGAGCGTAGCTGCCCGAAGAGCCGCCTCTTGTGAGGAAGGTTGCTTTGGTATCGAGAACAATGTCGTCAAATATCTTCTCTGTTCTGTAGTTATTGAAGTTAACAACACCGTTTACGTCGTGTACAACTATAAATTCGCCTACTTTACATCCATTGCCTATAGTAACTCTGCCTTCACCGCCTCGGAAAAGAATTCTTCCGGAAACTCTGACATTGTTAAGAGTGAGTCTGCCGTCGCCTACACCGTCACCGATAATAAGGTCACCGTCTATGGTGATGTTGGTAAGAATTACATTCTTTGCTCTTACAACCGTTGTATTGTAGGCAGCATTCTTAACCTCACCGTTGTCGGGGAGATAGGTTTTGAAGATATTGAACATTACCTGTGCAAATTCTTCTCTTGTTATATAGTCACCGGGGTTGAGTTCGCCCAATCCGTTACCGTTTACATACCCTCTGTTAACAAGTGCATTAATATAGGGAAGTGCCCAGGAAGAAACCTCATTCTTGTCCGAGAATTTCTCAAGGCCGGAAGAATCTGTGCTCTCTATAACTAATGCTCTTGCAATAATGGTAAATACGGATTCTCTTGTTATGTAGCCCTCGGGGTCCATTTCAGAGGAGCTTATGCCTACCAGCGTACCCATATTTACAGCCTTGCAAATATCATCATAATACCACGCATCAGCAGGAACATCCTTGTACTTGGAAATGTTCGCCTTTACTGTTGCACCGAATGCACGATTGATTATTGCGGCGGTTTCCGCTCTGGTAATATTGTCTTTTGGTGCAATAATACCGCCTCCTCTTCCTTGCAGTAAACCGTTGTCTACCGCATGAGTAAGTGCAGTATCGGACCAGGACCCAACCGGGAAGTCCGAAAATTTGTCTGCTGCAGCTGCAAAGGCAAGCATGGGCATGGAACCTAACACCATCATAACTGCCATAAGAAGTGCAAGCACTCTTGATGAAATCTTCATTCTATTCTTCCTCCTCCATCTATTTGTAATCTTCGTCATTCAGACGATTAAGATAATATGCTTTTTTGAGACTTTTCTCTTTATAGTAATATGTCTGTATTTCCTTAACAACGGAAAGGTCACCGTCTACCTTCTTGAGTTCTGTTTCCAGCTCTGTCAGAAGGGTTCTGACCTTGCCGTCACATTCTCTCTCCAGGGTACTGACCTCACCGCTGTAGCTGTTTACAATAGCAGGTATCTGGTCTCTTTTGTAACGAATAGCCTCATAATCTGCATAAGCCTTGTCGCCTATTGCCTCAATCCTGCTTATAAAGTCTGCCTGAATTACATAGAGCTCTGCTATTATCTCCGAAGCTCTGTCCTTTGGAGGCTCAGGCTCTTTGTTTTCCTCGGATGGTTTTTGTTCCGGAGTTTCATTTTTTGTATCCGTCTTATCGGGTTTTGTCTCCGGCGGCGGGGTTGAAGTTTCCTTGCCGGTATCCGTCTTGTCCGGAGTTTTTCCCGTAGTCGGCTTTGGTTCTTCTTTGTCTTTGCCGGGCTTTTCTTCCTTGGCGGAATTGTCTTCCTTGGAGGCTATAACTCCCTCCAGAGTGGCATCTCCCTTTACAATGGATACCGCCTCTTCTTGAGTTATCTTGCCCTCGGACAAAGCCTTGCTCTCTTCCTCTGTAAGGTCCCCTCTTATATTTATGTGAGGGTTTTCCTCTGCAATTTTTTCCATTTTTTCTTTGTTGTCTTTCATTTGACCTTCTATTTCTTCACGGTTATATCTCTGTGAATTAACAAAAGAAACAACATTATCCCAATCGAATACCAGGGTAAGAACGTTTTTGTATTTTATACCAAAAAACACTGCTACCGCCAGTATAACCACAACAATCGGAATTAAAATCGTGAGTGTTTTTTTCTTTTTCATATTTCTCCCTCTTGCCACAAGGCATACTGATACACCATAGACAATTATACATCATATATTGTACACGAACACGAGGCTATTGTCAATAGACAACAAGATTAAAAACATATTACAAAACAAGGAAAAATGCACAAAAAAAGGAGGCACACACATCAACATGTGCCTCCGGTAAATTGTTCTTCTGCCAGAGCTGTACATCGCCGCTGTCAAACTTGTATTTTGAGCGGAAGGTCTTTGCATTTCCTTCGGAACCGAAGAGAATAACCTTCTTGTCATAAACCGCCAAGCCTTCTACAGTACAAGGTCTTCCCATACCGGTAAACACGTCAAGTGTTACACGGAAGAAAAATCTGAGATCCACGGAATAATAACCGCGGTTGAACTGAACAGGCTCTACATCTGAATATATCCAGATGATTTCCGCTTTTTTCGCTTTTACGCTGATTGCTCTGTCTACAAGGCACTGACCTGCCTCTGTCAGATATACTCTTAAGTTTTCGATACATTCTTTGTCCCTGCAGGAATCATAGATTTTCTGTGTTTCTATGCAGGTATTACCTCCGTTGCACCCGGAAGCGTTACCGCCTTGATTTGCACAGGGGTTATTGCATACTGTATTGCATCCGGAAAGTACTTTTTCAACCATTACAAATTCCTCCCAACAGCAGATTTAAGTCTTTCGGTACATAATATGCTTCTGTTGGGAGGTTGGTTACCAAAATATTTTTATTTTACAATTTCTTCTACAAAGAAGTATTCATATCCTGCGTCGTGAAGTATTTTTGCACAGAGCATCGTCTTGTCGTGGTAGTCACTCTGGTACGCAAAATATTCGGGATAGAAATACTGCTCGTGGGTTGCATAGCCCACATATTCATTGTCAAGATGAGGTTTGAATTCCGCTTCAAGCTCGTCCAGGGGAGTGAGGTTATAGCAGGAAGCATAGCAGAATCTTTTGAAACGTATACCAATCTCTTCATCCTTATAGGAGTCAAAGTTTGTAAGCATACTGTCGCATATCTCCTGACTTATGTGGTTGTATCCGCAGATGGAGTTGTTTATAGCCTTATCCCTTGTACCCCGGCAGAATACACCTGTTTCAGGCTTGCGGTTGTTAAGAAGTCTCTGGGAATGGCCGTAGGGGAGAGAGTCAGGATCGCCGTTATACTCTTCTTTGGGACCGTAGGAAGCTCCCATAAGCTTTATTCCGCTGTCGTATATAGCCTTACATCCCTCTTTGGACACAGGGAGCCAGTGAGTAAGAACCGCCTTTGCAAAGCTCTTTTCCCCTGCAAAGCGTTCCACCTGGCCTCTTATCATATCCATAACCTTTTTTACATCATCATAGTCTGCATTTACAAAGGGATAGTCCGGAAATTCCTGCAGAGAGTGAAATCCGAATCTTATCCAGTCGGAATTTGCTTCCCATTCCTCTTTGTATGTATCGGGCATATCGGCAAGCGTAAATTCGTCCATACCGTAGTAGAAGTCTGTACGGTAGAAAAGGTTGAGCTGAACCTTTAGTCCATACATATCGTGAGCCTTTTTGAGACTTGCAAGAAACGGCTGGTCAAAGACGGACTTTGGCTTCTGTCTTGCGATGTCTCTTAAACACCAGATAACATCATCAATAAAAAAGTAACATTTTTTCATAACCTATCTCCTTTTTGTTTTGATGACAACATTATAACCCGTTTTTTTGCCAATTCAATATAAAAAAAGACACCGTATGGACAAAACGACGATTTTGTGATATGATGGTTGAAAGGAGGTGTTTTTGTGGACGGTGTATATCTTGAATTCGGAAGTATTCCCAAAATAGGCTTTGCCCATCACTTCCGTATGGAAAATTACAAACAGAATGTCGGTTGTCACAACCGCAAAAGTCTGGAAATCGTATATACAAAAGAGGGCAGCATTATAGCTGAGATGTATGACAAAACCTACAATATTCTGCCGGGAAGCATCCTTGTGCTTTTGCGGAATATTCCTCTGCGTCTCTATGCTCCCGACAGCGCTGCCCGCACCCACTGTTCTTTGGAGCTGGTTGTGGACTTTGAGCACGAAATCCTGTGGGAAAATGCTGCCTCTCACAGTGAGTTCAGAGGCTTTCTTGTTCCTTTTATAAATCCGCCTTGTCAGAAAAACGAAGAATTAAAGAAAAAGCTCTTTGCCGTGGTATCCGATGTCAGTGCAAAGGGCGGTATCGGAAATATGGCGGATTCGGTAAATGCTATGTCTATTCTCTCCGAGCTGGACAGTATCTATCGTGAAAATATGTACACATCCTCGGATAGGGCAAGTGTGACTGCATACAAAATAAAGGCCTACATAGCCGACAGAATTCAAGGCAATATTCCCCTTGAGGAAATTGCAGAATACCTTGGCAAAACACCGGGGTACTTAAACAGCGTATTTCACAAATCCACGGGAGTAAGCATACATCAGTACATAAGCAAAGAAAAGGTAAGAATAATATCCGAGCTTATTCTTGAGAGAAAGCTTTCCTTTAAGGAAGCCTGCGAGAGTATGGGAATAGAGGATGTTTCCTACGGATATCGTCTTTTTAAAAAGCAAACGGGACTTACACCGGGACAGTTTGCCTCTGCAAAAAGGCATTTTCGATAAATTGAGTACAAAGTGCCAAAAAAGCTTATGAAAAAGCGGAGTGTTTGTGCATAATGCACATAAAGCACTCCGCTTTTTTGTCATTCTAAAAAAAGGAAACTGACAATATTATATCGAAATATGCAGTATACGGTATTTTAACATCATCAGCAACCGTTTTGGTGCTGATTTTTGACACCGCAAGATTTTTAGAGGAGGGTAAGACAATGATTGGTACAGAAAAAATTAGGAACGTGTGCATACTGGCACACTCAAATGCAGGCAAAACCTCGCTTTGCGAAGCAATGCTTCATAAGGCAGGCGTTATAGACAGGATAGGAAATACCCAGGAGGGTAATACAGTTTCTGACTTTGACAGCGAAGAAATCAAAAGATGTATATCTGTAAATACCTCTGTTATTCCTATTGAGTGGAATGATGCAAAGATTAATTTTCTCGATACACCCGGCACACCCGACTTTGTGGGCGAACAGCTTGAGGGTGCATCTGTGTGCGGAACCGCCCTTATTGTAGTGAGCGGTAAGTCCGGTGTAAGTGCAGGTACGGAAAGAGCTTGGAACATCGCTGCAAAGAAATCCAAAATTGTTTTTGTTAACAAGCTTGATGATATAAAAGCCGACTATGCCAAGGTTGTTGAGCAGTTGAACGACAGCTTCGGAAAGTCCATTGCCCCCTTTACATTCCCCATAAAAGAGGGTGACAAGCTAACCGGCTTTGTTGATGTTATCAAAATGCGCGCAAAGATGTTCTCCCCCGAGGGCGATACTCACCGCTACGAGGAAATCCCGGCAAGCCACAAGGAAATCGCAGACAGAAGCCGTGACCTCCTTTTGGAAGCTGTTGCTGAAGTAAGCGAAGAATATATGGAAAAGTACTTTGGCGGAGAGGAATTTACCGAGGATGAAATCAAAACCGCACTTAAATCCGGTATCAAGGACGGAACAGTTGTTCCCGTTATCTGCGGAAGCGTGGCGGCAAAAATCGGTATAACACATCTTCTGAATACTATAGCAGACTATATGCCTGCACCCAATGAGTTTATACATATCGAAGGTGAAAACAAGAAAACAGGCGATATCGTGGAGATAGAATGTGACTCCTCCAAGCCCGTTATAATACATATATTCAAAACCGTTGTAGACAACTATGTGGGCAAGCTGTCCTACTTCAAGGTTCTCTCCGGTACATTAAAACCCGATTCTACTCTTGTTAACCCTGCAAAGGGCAAAGAGGAAAAGGTAAGTAAGATATACACACTCCTCGGCAAGAAACAGACAGAGGTTTCCTGCTTGTACGCAGGTGATATCGGTGCTACTGCAAAGCTCTCTGTTACAGAAACAGGTGACACCCTTTGTGACAGCTCACTTCCTGTTGCAATCGGTGCAATAAGCTTCCCCAAGCCGGTGCTCTCTATGGCTATCGAGCCCAAGGCAAAAGGCGATGAAGAAAAGATTAGTGCAGGTCTTAATAAGCTTGCCAGCGAAGACAGAACATTCTCACTTGTACGCAATCACGAAACTCACCAGACAATAATCTCCGGTGTGGGCGAACAGCACATTAATGTTATCTGTTCCAAGCTGGAGGGTAAGTTTGGTGTATCTGTAAACCTCAAGGAACCCAAAACTCCTTACCGTGAAGCTATTAAGGCAAAGGTTAAGGCAGAGGGTAAACACAAGAAGCAGTCCGGCGGTCACGGTCAGTACGGCCACGTATGGATTGAATTTGAACCTACAATAAGCGATGAGCTTGTGTTTGAAGAGCAGGTTGTGGGAGGTGCTGTTCCCAAGAACTTCTTCCCCGCAGT
>JAZPXS010000333.1:0-15656 GCA_045543775.1 Clostridia bacterium | reverse complement strand
CCTGGTCAAGTCTCAATACATCGAGGATTATTGTATCCTTTGTGACTGAAGCCATAATCTAATCTCTCCTTTACAATGTTTTCAACAATATTATTATATATTCTTTATCGCATAATTGCAAGAGAATTTTGCCAAAAAAATCAATAATAAAAAAATTTCTTCCGCACATACTATATGTGCGGTAAATTCACCGCATTCCACGGGATAACTATTTTATTCCGTAAGATAATGTATCGCGGAAAGTAAAAAATCTTTTTTGAAAACGATGATACATATATCTTGCTTACTTTCCGCAAGTCCGCCGTGGAAATAAGCGGAACGCAGAAATATATTTTATATTTGCGGACAGAAAGGTTTTGGAAAAGAAAATGGCAAATTGTTCCAATCCAAACAAATCAATTGGCTGCACCGTTACCCAGTGTGAACATCACTGCGGCGGTCAGAACTACTGCACCCTCGATAAGATCAGTGTAGGAACACACGAAACAAATCCTACTGTTATCGAGTGTACAGATTGCGAATCCTTCAAGCTCAGAAAGTAAATTCGCAAGGGATGCACAACTGCATCCCTTTACATATTAAATTACAGTACCTTTCTAATCTTTTTATACAAAACAAATGTCACAGCAGAAACAAGCAAACCTTTAATAAGATTAAACGGAACTACGCACAAAAGTATCATATCCGATACAGAATCAATTGATGAATGAATTTTTGTACCCATACCGACAAGTGCTTCTATCGGTATGGAAAGAGCCTTTGAATATATCGGAATCATAACAAATCGATTACTGAAATAGCCGAATGCCGTCATAATGATAATACCGAAAAACAGTCCTACAAGTGCTGATTTCTTATTTTTATTTTTATTGTAAACCAAGGATGCAGGCACAACCAAAGCACAGGCAGTAAGAAAATTGGATAGTTCTCCTACTCCACCTGTGATACTGCCGTCAATTATGAGATTAATGATATTTTTGAGAAGCTCTATAATTATTCCTGCCACGGGCCCCATTGCAAAAGCTCCTATAAGAGAAACAACATTGCTGAAATCCAGTTCATAAAACGGCGGTGCAATAAAAGGAAGCGGTATTTTAATCAAAAATAATACCGTTGCCGCTGCAGTCAGCATTGCAATTCTAATCATGACTTTTAATTTTTCGTTTTGCATATGTTTTGTCCTCCCAAAAAGAAAACCCCGATAAAAATATCGGGGCGCATAAATCTACACTGCATTCCTCTATCATCCGGACTATACCGTCGGCTCTGGAATTTCACCAAATCAATTGCACCAAAAGCGCAGGTCGCGGGCTATACCGCCGGTGGGGAATCTCACCCCGCCCCGAAGAACACTAGTACATTATATTACTAAATGCGACATAATGTCAATACATTTTAAAACTTTTCACCGCATTCTTTACAAAAAACATCTTCCTTATCACAAACAGCACTGCATGCAGGACAGAATTTATTGTTTTTGTATTCGGAAAGTTTGAGTTTATAGTCATCAAGTTCATCACGAAGCTCTTTGATTTCTGCACAAATTGCTTCAATATCACCATCGTCACTATCTTCATACACGGCAAGACCGATTGCTGCATACTTCTCGTCAAGCTTGGAATTAATTTCGGCAATTTTAAACTTTATCTTGGTGTAATCGATAGCATCTCCCGAAATTTTAACTGCTTTCTTGGTGGTGGCACTCACTGTTGATTTGATTTTTTCAATAATATCACTTCTCATTTTTCTGCCTCCTTAAATTAGCTTTCTGCTTTAATTTTTTCTATATACAACCTGGCAGCTTCTTCCATTTTGTTTTTTCCGCTCTTGTAATACTTCTTTTCCTTGAGCCTATCCGGAAGATACTGCTGGGTTACATATGAATTTGGATAATTATGGGGATACTTATACCCTTGTGCACGGCCTAGTTTTTCTGCACCTCCGTAATGACCGTCTCTTATGTGGGACGGTATATCACCTGAAAGTCCTGCCCTGACATCAGCAAGTGCCTCATCAATTGCACATATTGCAGAATTGGATTTTGGAAGTCCTGCAAGAAAAATTACTGCTTCGGCAAGGGGAATTCTCGCCTCCGGAAAGCCAAGCTGCAATGCAGAATCAACACAAGCTTTCGTAATTGCAATGGCATTGGGATATGCAAGGCCAATATCTTCAGCACTTATTACAAGCAGTCTGCGACAAATGGAAATAAGATCTCCGCCTTCAATTAGCCTTGCAAGGTAGTGAATTGCCGCATCAGCATCGGAGCCACGGATAGATTTTTGAAAAGCACTAAGCACATCATAGTGATTATCCCCGTCTCTGTCAAATGCAAAACTGCTCTTTTGTGTTATAGAAACAACGGTGTCTGTATCGATGTTAACATCGCCTTCAAAAGGCATTGAAGCCTTGATGCACATTTCCAGTATTGTAACTGCCTTTCGAACATCGCCGTAAGCACTTTTTGCAATAATATCCAAGGTGTCTGCCGGATTGATTTTTCTGCCATACAAATCTGATGCAATGCCAACTGCCCTCTCAAGAGCAATTACTATATCATCTGCTTCAACAGGTTTAAACTCAACAACGGTACTTCGTGACAATATAGCATTGTAGACATAAAAATACGGATTTTCCGTAGTGCTGGCTATAAGAGTAATTGAGCCGTTTTCTATATATTCCAGAAGGGACTGCTGTTGCTTTTTATTGAAGTTTTGTATCTCGTCAAGATAGAGAAGCACACCGCTTTTTCTGCCCTCAATATCGTCAGTTGCCGCTGCAACATCACGAATATCCTTTATGGATGCAGTGGTTGCATTGAGTTTAAAAAGCTTTTTTGAAGTCATAGCCGCACAAATATTGGCAACGGTGGTTTTCCCCGTACCGGAAGGTCCGTAAAAGATCATATTAGGGACCTCGCCGGATGATATTATATTGTAAATGGGTTTATCTTTTGCTAATATATGATGCTGACCTACAACCTCACTGAGTGCGGACGGTCTGATATAATCTGCAAGGGGCTTCAAGGCACTGCCTCCCTTTATCTATTATTCGTACAACGGGTATTTCTTGCAAAGAGCATCCACTCTTGAACGTATTTCGTCTTTGCTGTTATCGAAATCCTTGAGTGTAAGAGTGATAAGTTCTGCAATTTCTTTCATATCCTCTTCCACCATACCGCGGGAGGTGACTGCAGGAGTACCTATGCGGACACCGCTTGTAACAAAAGGTTTTTCAGGGTCGAACGGAATTGCATTTTTGTTACAGGTAATTCCAACTTCATCAAGTCTCTTTTCTGCTTCCTTTCCGGTAAGCCCTATGCTTCTTAAGTCAAGAAGCATAAGGTGGTTGTCTGTACCTCCGGAAACGAGATCGATTCCGTTTGCAACAAGAGCTTCGCTTAATGCCTTGGCATTTTTTACTATATTCTTTTGGTAAACCTTGAAATCATCCGAAAGAGCTTCCTTCAGGCATACTGCCTTTGCTGCTATTATATGCATAAGGGGGCCTCCCTGGATACCGGGAAATATTGCCTTGTCTATGATTTTTGCGTGTTCTTCCCTGCAAAGAATGAGACCGCCTCTGGGACCTCTCAAGGTTTTGTGAGTTGTTGTGGTAACAAAATCTGCATAAGGAACAGGACTGGGATGAAGTCCTGCCGCAACAAGACCGGAAATATGAGCAATATCTACAAGAAGATATGCTCCAACTTCTTTTGCAATTTCGCCAAACTTCTCAAAATCAAGGGTTCTGGGGTATGCACTTGCACCAGCTACAATAAGCTTTGGCTTACATTCCAAAGCGAGCTGTCTTATCTTTTCATAATCCACAACAGATGTGTCCTCTTCTACACCGTATGGAACTATATTAAAATATTTACCGCTCATATTAACAGGACTGCCGTGACTTAAGTGTCCCCCGTGAGCCAGACTCATACTGAGAACAGTGTCCCCGGGATTAAGAACAGAGAAAAATACAGCCATATTTGCCTGAGCACCGGAGTGAGGCTGAACATTGGCGTGCTCAGCACCAAAGAGTTCTTTTGCCCTCTCGATTGCAAGAGCTTCGACAACATCTACATTTTCACATCCGCCATAATATCTTTTTCCGGGATATCCCTCTGCATATTTATTGGTAAGAGGTGTTCCCATTGCTTCTATAACAGCGTTACTCACAAAGTTTTCACTGGCAATGAGTTCAATCTTATTTCGTTGCCTGGAAACTTCCGCTTCTACCGCATCCGCAATTTCAGGATCTATTTTTCTTATTTCTTCAGTAGAATACATTGTTATTCTCCCCCTATATGTTATTTTATGTTATAATTATACCCTAAAATTGACTTTTTTTCAATAGTAAAATAAATATTATGTTGAATATAGCCAATTTTTCTGTTATACTGTATTAGAATTGAGGTGTTTTGATGTTTACATTCATAACCGATGGTCCGATAATATGTGAAAGATGTCATGGTTTTTTCTGTTCGTACGGAGTAATGCACTCCTTTGTGGACGCAGATTCCCTCGACACTGCAGTGAAAGAGGCATATGACGGAAACTTGAACAAGGTAACTTGTCCGGCTTGCGGTGACAGTTTTACATATGAATCTCCCCTGCTTATTTATTCACAAAACAATAAGTTTGCCATATGCTCGGACTTTAGTGATGAATGTCTGCAAAACGGTTCATTTAACACGATTGTAAGTATAGGAAGTATGGAGGATTGGAAATTCAGAAGGTGTTCTTTTTCTATGTTTGGGTTTGAAAAACTCAGAATTTTTAAAAACAATATGGATGATACCATAATCGAACAAATCAAGATTTCTCACTTTCCTGCATACTGCAAAATGGAATTTGATTCGGAATATATTGTTTACGAAAAACATAATGATAAAACCTTATTTTTTACTCACAGAGATTTTACGGGAAAAATAATACAAACTCTATCTGTGCCAATGAGTGAATATCAAAATTATAATTCTTTTTCTGCCGTCGGAAGATGGCAGCAGGCAAACAGAGAAGAAGTTATAAAACATATGGAGGTAACAAAATGAATTTACTGGTAGGTCAGTCCGGCGGCCCCACAGCCGCAATTAATGCAACACTTGCAGGTGTTATTTCTAACGCGATATCCAATACTAAAATAGATAAGGTATTTGGATGCGTAAATGGCATCGAAGGTGTTTTTAACGAAAATTTTATGGATTTATCCGTGTTTTTTGAAAACAGCGAAAAAATTGAAATTCTGAAGCAGACACCATCAGCGTTCCTGGGTTCCTGCAGATATAAGTTAAAGGAAGAAGATATTCCAAAAATTGCAAATATACTTAAAAAGAATGATATCGGAGTTTTCTGTTACATTGGCGGAAATGACTCTATGGACACTGTTTACAAGCTTTCCAAGGTATGTGCAGATATGGGAATAAACGTTATGGGTATTCCAAAAACAATAGATAATGACCTTATGGGGACAGACCACTGTCCGGGATTTGGCAGTGCAGCAAAATATATTGCGACAACAGTAAGTGAAATCGCCCGCGACTCACTTTGCTATGATCTGGAAAGTGTAACCATTGTTGAAATAATGGGAAGAAATGCAGGCTGGCTCACTGCGGCTTCTGCCCTTGCGAGGATGTCCGATTCCGGCGCACCTGACCTTATCTATCTTCCCGAGGTTGTGTTTGATACCGACAAATTTCTGAACGATATAAGAAATATAATGAAAAACAAAAAAGCCGTGATTGTTGCTGTTTCTGAAGGGATAAAAGATAAAGACGGAAACTACATAGCTCAGCAGACCCGTGCAACAAACAACGACCTCTTTGGTCATTCTCAGCTTGGCGGTGCCGGAAAAACCCTTGAACATCTTGTGAAAGAATGCCTTGGATGCAAAGCCAGAAGCATTGAGCTAAACACTCCGCAAAGATGTGCATCACATATCAGTTCAAAAACGGATATTGAAGAATCTTTCCGCATTGGATATGCAGGAGCAAAGGCAGCTATCGATGGCGAAAGCGGCAAGATGATGTGTTATGCACGAAAATCGGGAGATGAGTATGTGTGCGATATTACCTCTCTTGATATATCAACAATCGCAAATGCAGAAAAGAAAGTACCTGCTGAATATATATCAGACAACGGTTCCGATGTTACAGATGCTTTTATAAAATACGTATACCCGCTCATTCAGGGGGAAAACGATATTATTTATAAAGACGGAATTCCCGTGCATATTTTCAGATAAGGAGTTCTTTTATGAAAAGTAAAGCAATAGTATATTCCGCAATAATCGCAGCTATGTATGCAGTCCTTACTCTTGTGTCAGCATCGTTCGGACTGGCAAACGGTTTTATACAAGTTAGAATAAGCGAAGCTCTTACAATTCTTCCTTTTTTTACCCCATATGCAATATATGGACTTTTCGTGGGTTGCATTATATCCAATATAATAACAGGATGTGCACTATGGGACATTGTTTTTGGAAGCATCGCAACACTAATCGGTGCGTATCTTACATACCTTGCAGGCAAGAGCAAAAGGAAAAACGCTTACCTTATCGCTTGTGCAGGACCTATTCTTTCAAACACCGCTATAGTTCCCTTTATACTAACTTTTGTATATAACATAAAACAGGCATATCCGCTTATGTGCCTCAGCATCTTTGCAGGAGAGTTTGTTTCTGCAGGAGTACTTGGAACACTTCTTCTTGTTGCACTCAGAAAACACGCCGGCAGAATATTTAAATAAAGAGGTATATTATGCTTCAGCCACAGAATATAACAGAATATTTTATAGATAATTATCTGAATCCGGGTGATAAGGCAATTGATGCCACAGCAGGAAACGGAAATGATACCATTAAACTTTGCAATGCAGTTGGAAAAGATGGTTTTGTATATGCATTTGATATTCAGGATGATGCTGTCAACCATACTGAAAACAAGCTTACAGATAACGGTTTTAGTAATTATACAATGATTAAGGACAGTCATTCCAATATCGATATGTATGTTTCGGAACCGGTAAAGGCAGTTGTGTTTAACCTTGGATATCTTCCGGGCGGTGATCACAGTATTCACACAAGATATGACACAACCATTACTGCAATTAAAAAATCCTTAAACCTACTGCAACCTGACGGATTTGTGGCAATTGCCGTATATCACGGCAAAAACTCCGGAACCGAGGAAAGAGACAAGGTACTTGAGTACATCAAAAACCTTGACCACAAAAAATACACGGCTGTTATTTATGATTTTTACAACAGACCGAACAATCCACCGATAACAGTAATAATAACACCTAATTAAAATAGCTGTGAAAGGAAAATCCTTTCACAGCTATTTTTTAGCCTATTATCATATTCATAATTTCTGCGTTTCTTGCAATAAAGGCATTTCTTTCATCGCCGTTTAATGTGTTATGGGAAAGCTTTGCCATATCAATAATATTCCGGCAAACCAAATCTCTTATATTTTCATCAGAAACAGTAAGAAGTTTGGACACAAGGCTGCTTGCAGAGTTGACAACAAAGGTCTCCTCGGGTTTTGGAAGATTGGGGATATTCATTCCGCCGTACATCTTCTGCATTTCTTCCATGCGGCGTGCTTCTTCGCTAATCACATACATAGCAGAAATTTTGTCGGTTTTCAGCTTTTCTATAACAATATTTTCAGCATTGATAAATTTAGAGAATATCTCTTTGAGCTTATCCGCATCGGCTTGTTCTGTCTTTTCTTCATCTGCCTTTAACGAATCAGCTACATATGAATCTACTCGTTTAAAGGATATGTCTGTAATTTTATATTCAAGGAAGCTTGAGAAATGATTATCAATCATATTGTTAAGAAGTACAGGTTCAATTCCCTCAGCAGTAAGAAGTTCTATATACTGTCCCTGAGAATCAACATCCGTAACATAGAATACTTCCTTGGTTTCACTTTCTGTAAGGCTCTTAAGAGATACATAACTGTCATCAAGCTTTTTAAAGATAATAATATCCTTAACCTTATCAAAGAATTTCTCGTCCCTCATACAACCGTACTTGATAAAAGGATTGATATCGTCCCAATACTTGCGGTAGTTCTCTTCTTCGGTCTTGTAAATGCCATTAAGCTTGTCCGCAACCTTTTTAGTGATATGATTGGAAACCTTAGTAACGTAACCGTCATTCTGGAGGAAGCTTCTGGAAACATTAAGCGGAAGATCGGGACAATCTATAACGCCTTTAAGAAGAAGCAGGTATTCAGGAATAACTTCCTTGATATTATCGGCAATAAATACCTGATTGTTATATAGCTTAATCTGTCCTTCAAGGCTCTGATATTCGTGATTGAGCTTTGGAAAATACAATATACCCTTCAGATTGAAAGGAAAATCTACATTGAGGTGTATCCAGAATAGCGGCTCATTAAAATCAAAGAAAACCTTATGGTAGAACTCTATATATTCCTCACGGGTGCAATCACCGGGCTTTTTGAGCCAAAGCGGATTGGTATCATTTATCGGACTCAGTTCCTTTTCATCCGTATCTGCCTTGTCTGTAAGATAAATTTCTATCGGGAGGAAAGCACAGTATTTATTAAGAATTTCCCTGACCTTGTATGTTTCAAGAAAATCTTTGGAATCCTCGGCAATGTGGAGGGTAATGGTGGTACCCCTCTCCCCTCTTGTGCCGGCGGAAATTTCATACTCGGTTCCTCCGTCGGAAACCCAGTGTACGGGGGAAGAACCCTCAATATAAGAAAGGGTATCAATCTCAACTTCGGAAGCCGCCATAAAAGCACTGTAAAAGCCAAGACCGAAATGACCTATAATCTGACTCTTTTCGTCCTTGGAATCCTCATATTTTTTAATAAATTCCTCAGCACCGGAAAAAGCAACCTGATTGATATATTTTTCTACTTCATCCTCTGTCATTCCTATACCGTTATCCCATATGGTTATGGTGGAATTTTCTTTATCAACCTCTACACGGATTTCAAATTTATCTCCTGTCTCGTATTCGCCAAGTGCGGTAAGCTTTTTCAGCTTCATTATGGCATCCTGAGCATTGGATATAAGCTCTCTTAAGAATATATCGCTGTCAGAATAAAGCCACTTTTTGATGATAGGAAGTAAATTTTCGGTATGAACCGAAATCTTGCCCTTTGACATAAACATCATTCCTTTCAAAAAAATTACATATAAGGGATTCTAACACAAAATAAAATTTAAATCAAGGTTTAAAATGTTAAAATTCTCCCCGAAACAAGTCGGAGAGAATTTTTATTAATATAATTTGGTAAATTCGTAATCAGAATCAATTCCTAATTCCTTGAGGACCTCCTGCTTACGCTTTTCAATGTCACCGTCAAGCTTATCAAAGTAGTTGTTGCCATTAGCATCTATATCAACAATAAAGGGACCAAGTTCATCAACCTTAAAAAACCACGCCGCTTCTATACTTCCAAGTTCATCGAAGAGATGTACATCCTGGACTTCTATGGAATCTATCCACAGATTCGGACTTACTGAGCGAGGTGATACATGAACACATGTTTTCTCTTTCATCATTCTTGCAGTATTCTCGCCCATTGTGGTCTTTCCGACAATCATCTTGAGATTCCAGTTTTCAACGCTCTTCGCACCCCATTTTTCAAATCGTATGCTTGATGTTGGCATAAAGGAAACAAGTCGCCACTTGCCGTCTTCCTTTACAACGATTGGACCATTGTGTATAAGCACATTTCTATCCTCGGTAGAAAACGGAAGTGTATTTCCCTCGTCAAAAATGTATTTTTGAAGTCTTGAACGGCAAGTAAAACATTCGCCGCTTATATAAACTGTATCTCCAAGCTTAAGTTTTTTCACATCCTCATCTGTGAGAGGAGCTTTTAAATGGTGTTCTGCCATAATTAACCTCACCTCTCTATAGATTTGCAAATTCTGTAAAAACAAAGTTCATATATTCATCGGCGATTGTATGCGGAGTGAAAGGAACCAGCATAACTTCTTTAGCTGAGGGAGTATTGGTATAAACTGAATATACAAATCTCGGAATACAAATCGGGTCGCTGAGACCTACCATAAATGATGCAGGTGCCTTAAGAAGCGATACGAGATTGTTCATGTCGAAATATGACAGTGTATCAAAAACCTTGTCTGTATGCTGGGGATATTTTGTAAGGAACTGATTTAAGGGGCCGAAAATACCTGTGCCCAGTTCCACTCTCTGCTTAAGACAGGAATAGCTGGGAACTGCCGCGTAGCTCTTTTTGACTTTATCGTTTAGTGCCGATGCCACCATAGAAAGCGCACCGCCCTGACTTGCACCGTAGGTTACTATCCTGGTTTCGTCTACCTCGGGCAGAGAGGCGGCTACATCAACAGTGCGTACCGCATCAAGGTAAATATTTCTCATATAAAAGCTTTCTTTATATAGAACATCTCTTGTCATGAGGCTTCCTCTGAAATCGCCCATTTTGTACTTGGCTTTATCCATACTGGTACCGCCCTGTGAACGGACATCTATAGCAAAACAGCACACGCCCGTTGCAACAATGGGAAGATGGATGTCTTTACTGCCGTTACCGCCGTGATAGTAACACACACATGGCAGTTTTTCACTGCGTTTATTGGTGGGATGAGAGAAATAAGCATTTATAACGGTATCGTCGTGAGTATTAAAGGTAACCTCATAGGTTGTGACTGTTTTGTCATATGGTGTTGTTAACTTCTTTTTATCAACAGACAAGGGAACCTCACGCATCTTCTTCACTTCATTATCCCAGAAGCTTTTTAAATCCGCTTTGATATTCGGCTCAATAACTGTTTTTATAAGTTCGTTTTCCCGTTCTTTTGCATAATTCATAGAATATACCTCCTATCTGTCGCCAAACCAGTTTGGACTTGGCATTACTGTAACTTTGCTGTCAGCATCAATTCTGCTTGATGCTCTTCTTGCAACCATACAGTTAGTGCTCGTTGCACAGGCAATGCCTGCAATATGAGTGTATGCATATTCAACATTAACTGCCAGCACAGAAGTATCTCCGCCGGAACCCAGGATGCCTATACCCAGGCTATTGAGTGCTTTGTAGAGATCTTCTTCTATTTTTGCAAACATTGGATCAGGGTGTCTTGAACCTACTGTTCTGAGGCAAGCGGCTTCTTTAGCAAGATTGGCAGCCACATTGGCAGTACCTCCGATACCGATACCAAGTACAGACGGCGGGCAGACTGCACCTGCACGGGCAGAAGCAACAAAACTATCCACAACAAATTTTTCAATTCCGGCAATACCATCTGCAAATGCAACAATCCTGTGTCTTGTACCGCCAAAGCACTCACTGCCTCCGCCTTTGGCAGCATAGGACATTTCAATTGAGTCACCATCCACAAACTGATATGTAAAGTCAGGTATATTCATACCAATATTGTTTCCGGGATCAAAACCGGTTAGCGGATGCTTCATTGTTGCTCTTAAATAGCCAAGCTTAGTAGCTTTTGCAACGGCACGGCGTGCGGCATTTTCAAGCTCCATAAATCCACCCTCAAGCTCGCATCTATTTCCAACTTTAAAGTAGAATATAGGCCATCCGGTGTCAACGCATAGAGGATTTTCTCTCTCGGATGACATCTCCATACTTTTAAGAGTTGCTTCAAGTCCTTTCTTAGCATCTTTATTTGTCTCTCTTGCAATAGCATTCTCGAAGGCAAGACGAACATCTTCGGAAATTTCTGTTGCACCTTTCTTTATAGTATTAAAGAGGACTTCTTCGTAAAGTTCCGTCTTAATCATTTTTTAAATCAATTCCTTTCATATTATCCAATACAAACTGCACACAAAAATCCGTTCCGTACGGAAGTGCATCCTCATCTATCATAAAATCGTTGTTATGAGGGAGCGTGGTTATTCCCTTTTCAGTGTTTCTTGTGCCAAGCCTTACAAATACACCGGGTTTTTCAAGGAGATAATTTGCAAAATCCTCGGAGCTCATTTTTATCGGCATTTCAGCAACAGCGTCTTTTCCCAGAACTTTTCGCACAGATTCCAATGCAAGCTCAGAAATCACGGGATCATTATACACAACAGCATCAAGAAGTTTTGTTGTAGTTTTGTGTGTACATCCGAAGCTGTCGGCATTCTTTTTTGCAATATCATCTATTCCATCAATGAGCATTTTGTCAAGTTCAAGGTCATAGGTGCGAATTGTGCCTTCCATAACGGCATAATCTGCAATGACATTCTGAGTTGTTCCGCCGGAAAGCTTACCCACAGAACAAATATATTTTGCAAAGGGGTCTGTTTTTCTTGTCAGCATAGTCTGGATGCCGTTATATGTACCAACTGCCGCTGCAAGTGCATCATTACCGGTATGCGGAAGAGATGCGTGTGCTGTATGTCCAAAAAATTCCAATTTAAAATTACGGCAGGAAGCCATAGAATTTCCTTTGCATACTCCGATTTTACCAACATCGAGCCAATTTTCTATATGTAGTCCTATAATAACATCAAGATGTTTCATAAGCCCGCCGGCTACAAGTTCAGAAGCACCGCTGCGAACGCCTTCTTCGCTGGGTTGAAATATGAGCATAACACGGCAATCTATTTTATCCTCCATCGCCTTTAATGCTTTTGCAGTACCTAAAAGCATTGCCGTGTGAGCATCGTGACCGCAAGCGTGCATCTGCCCCGGTATTTTGGAACCAAATTCCAGATTGGTTTTTTCTTCTATGGCAAGTGCATCCATATCTGCTCGGATTCCTATGGTGTAGTTTGTCTTGTCAGGATTGATGTATGCTACAACACTGCTCTCGCCAAATTTCTCCGTATAAGGTATATCGAGTTTATCAAGCTCATCCTTTACCAGAGCAATAGTTTTTGGAAGTTCAAAATCAAGTTCGGGATATTGGTGTATCTTTCGTCTTAATCCAATTATATATTCCTTATCTGCATACATATCTGCCACCTCATATTATTATATTGGAAAGCGGTACGTGCTGTTGGCAACCATAGATGTCGTTATCGTATATGCTTCCGCTGATATATTTTCTCGGAAAAGTGATTTTGATTGAATTAACAACTTCGTAAGCTATGATATCAATGTTTTTTATATCTGTGCCATATGCTTCGGAAATGCTTTCCTTTGTTAGTCTTTCCGCCACATAATCCATATCTTCCCTTGTATTAAAAATAAGGTCAAAGGTAATATAAAGCGGCCCTGCATTTTTGCTTCTTAAAATCTTTGTGTAATCTATAAGCTTTTTCATTATCGTACCTCCTCTATTGTTATGTCAGATGTTTCAAGGAGTGAATCAACCTTTGCAAGATGAAATACCGAAAATTCATAAACAGGTCCGACGTGTATATCAGATGGCGAAAACGGAAATGCAAGATTGCCCGCTGACGATTTTCTTCCCTCATAATCGCAGTGAAGCATACGGCTTCTTGCAAGGGCACATACTGTATCTGCTATTTCCTGGGTATCACCTACTATATCCATAATTATTCCAAAAGAGCTTTCTGCTCCTCCTACTGTTTTGAATGTTATCGTATAGCTATTCTCGGGAAGAGTTTTGACGGTATTATCCTTTACAAAATTTGTAACAGTATCAATAATAAGGTCAATATTTTCTATTGTCTTGCTATCGTAAATTGCCGCAGGGCAAATTGTGCGGTAGCCTGAACATTTGACACCTTCAAGTTTTAGTGTTTTTTCCTCCGCTTCACGAAAAACTGAACCCGAAACTCTTACAGTACGCTCATCCACTTGCTCAAATTTTGAATTAGTAAGATCGCACACTCCATCTGGTTCAAATATGAGATAAGGATTTGTCTGTTCATAGAGTGTGTGTGCAGCTACCCTGTCTACAGTACATCTTTTAGCCGGATTTGCAGGTCGAAGTTCAAAGTAATCCTCATACATATAGCCCTGCATAACATCTGCAGCAGCAACGGGTTCTGCACACATACCACCGCATTCCATAATTTTTGCCATATGAAATGCCAGACCTTCGTTGTAACCGTTCAATATGCAAGGTGCAGCATAGATTGCTGTGTCACAGGCACGGCCGCAAATAATTACATCAACCTTTTTGCTTAGCAGTTCTATAATAGGCGCTATGCCTATCTGACTTACAATTCTTGTCGAATTTTCTATATCCTCACGGCATAAAGGAACTTTATCACTCATATTTGAGATTAATCCTTTATCAAGTTTTTCAAGCACATATTCCTTTGTTACATCACTGTAAACAGTACCAAGAGTAAACTTAAGATTTTGTTCTTTAGCAATCTCAAATAATATTTCCTTAAGCCATACCACATGGTCGCAGCTGCCGGCACCACCTGCTGTGCCGATAATAAAAGGAGCCTTGTGTTCAAGAGCTTTCGGAAGTGCAAGAGACAAATCGCGTTTTACTGCACCTCTGTCGGTAAACGACTTTCCGCTGCCAAGATAATATGGTCCCGGATCAGTGGAGCCTGCATCAACGCCAATGTAATCCACCTTCTCCGAAAAAGCAGCCTCAAGAGATTCCTCGTTGTAGCCATAGCCCAAAAGACCGTTCAATGCAACTATTTTCAAAATAATCCCTCCGTACAAGTATTTTCTATCAACATTTTATCATATCACATAGCAATAATATTGCGTTTTGTTTAAAAGAGATTGCATTTTGTTGTATTATGTGATAATATTAAAATAAGAGGTGAATACTTTGGATGTTAAGAATTTTGCACTTGAATATTACAAAAATGCCGCAGATGGATTTCATATTCAGAAGATTGTCAAACCAACGGAGGCAAAAAAGCTTCATACTCATAAATACTATCAGATATATTACATTGAGAGCGGTGCTCTGACACATTATGTCGAAAATTACTCCTCTCATCTTGTTGCAGGAGATATGTTTATAATTCCTCCCGGCACAAAACACAGGATAGCCGAAGATCCGACTTGCGTTTTTTATTCATTTTCATTTATGAAAGAATATCTTGGTGAAAAAAATATGACCAATGGCTTTGTTCTGGATTTTCTTAAAAAAATAAGTTCTGATGATACCGTTAAGCCAAAAATAACTGTTCCAAACGATGATGTCCTGCAAACTGAGAATCTGATACACTATATTTATAAAGAATTCTACGACAAAAAAGCAGCGTGTGGTGATATAATCCGTGCTTATACAATCGCACTTATAAGTCTGTTTGCCAGAACCTACTACGAAACATCACAAACACTCGGACCAAGCTACGAGGACAATCAAAAATTCATTTTGTCTTGTATTGATTACATTGATAACAACTATTTTCAGGATATAACCCTTGAGAATATTGTTAAACTATCCGCAATGTCAAAAACAAGTTTTTGTTCCATTTTTGCACAAATTGCAGGATGTTCCTTTAACAGATACCTCAATCACCAGCGGATAAGGCAGGCGGCAGAATACATAAATATGGGTTACAAAATTACTGCCATATACGGTCTATGCGGATATAACGATTTCAGCACATTTTACCGCAACTTTAAAAAAATTATGGGAATATCGCCAAAGGAATATTACAACCGCAATAAAAACGCCTGTAAAAAATAGCATATTTAATTATAGGATGCACTAAACTTTTAATATCACAAAAAGTCGGATCGTAGCCATGTCGTTCTGTGAGCCAAGGAGTTGTCT
>JAZPXS010000332.1:0-12783 GCA_045543775.1 Clostridia bacterium | reverse complement strand
GTGGGGGTACGCAGTATCCCCACAACACTATTTCACACTTTCAAGATACGCTTTTCTGCCCGTTTCATAGAGATTATTCCCCTCACTGTCAATTATCACAACAACGGGAAAATCCTCCACCTCAAGTCTCCTTATGGCTTCTGCACCAAGGTCATCATAGGCTATGATTTCGCATTTCTTAATGCACTTTCCAAGCAACGCACCGCAGCCGCCTATGGCACCAAAATACACTGCTCCGTGCTCTTTCATTGCATCTATCACTTCTTTTCCACGCTTCCCCTTGCCAATCATTCCCGTCTGTCCCTTTGCAATAAGGGCGGGACTGTAAGCATCCATTCTGTAGGATGTGGTGGGACCTGCTGAGCCGATTGCCTTGCCGGGCATTGTGGGGGTAGGGCCAACAAAATATATTATGCTGTTTTCCACATCAAAAGGAAGCTCTTTCCCCTCATCAATAAGGGCACAGAGCCTTTTGTGCGCCGCATCTCTTGCGGTGTATATAACTCCCGATATAAGGCAGGAGTCCCCTGCTTTTAATTTTCGGGCATCTTCTCTTGTAAATGGGGTAGTTATTTTCATCATATTACCTCCGTCTTGTGTCTTGTTACGTGGCAATTGATGTTAACTGCCACAGGGAGTCCTGCAATATGCGTGGGAAATGTTTCTATATTAACTGCAAGTGCAGTGGTTCTGCCTCCAAGTCCCTGAGGTCCTATGCCAAGAGCATTTATTTTTTCCAGAAGCTCCTCTTCAAGCTCTGCATAAAAAGCATCAGCATTTGACTCATCTGCACAACGGAGAAGTGCCTTTTTTGCAAGATATGCCGCCTTGTCAAAGGTTCCGCCAATGCCCACACCAACTACTATGGGCGGACAGGGATTGGGGCCGGCTTCCTTAACGGTGTTTATTACAAATTCCTTTACACCCTCAACTCCATCGGAGGGGCGGAGCATTGCCACACGGCTCATATTTTCACTTCCGAAGCCTTTGGGGGCAACTGTTATTTCTATTTTGTCCCCGTCTGTTATATCATAATATATCATAGCAGGCGTATTATCACCGGTATTTACTCTGTCAAGAGGATCTTTCACTATGCTTTTTCTTAGGTAACCGTCGGCATAACCCTGACGCACACCCTCATTTATGGCATCAGTTATGTTGCCCGACACGTGCACATCCTGACCGATGCTTACAAAAACACAAGCAGCACCGGTATCCTGACAAATGGGGACATTTTCATTATCTGCAATCTCATAGTTTTCCACAATGCGGTCCAGTATCTCCGATGCACCCTGCCAGGTTTCCTTTTCCCTTGCACTAAGTATGCATCTTTTTACATCATCGGGAAGATGGCGGTTTGCCTCTATACAGAGCTTTCTTACCACTTCCGTAATTTTTTCGCTTTTTATTTCTCTCATTGGTACACCTCTCTATCTGACTGAATATATTCTGTCAAGAAGCTCACCGTCACGGGATATAATCTCCGCAACCACCTTGTCCCCTTTGGGAAGCTTACACGGTTTTCCGGTAAGTGCTTCTGCCCTCTCTTTAAGTTCTTTGATGTCGCACACCGAAATTCCTGCTTTTTCCAGAGATTTTTTTAAATCCTCCCTGCGGGGATGGACCGCAACGCCCCCTTGAGTTACCAATACATCGACATCTCTGCCGGGAGTTGATATGCACGTTACTCTGTCTGTAACTATCGGCATCCTTGCACGGAACAGAGGTGCAATTATCATACAGAGCTTTGAGCCTGCGGCTGCATCACTGTGACCACCGGAGCCGCCCATTATATATCCGTTGGAGTCTGTATGAACATTCACATTAAAATCCGTGTCTATCTCCGTAGCACCGAGAATTACCACGTCAAGACTATCTACTGCCGCACTTTTTCCGAGAGGTGCCGCATACCTCAGTGCAGACATTTCCGTATGCTTTGGATTGCTTCGGATTGACTCTACCGCATCCAGGTCAAAGCACTGAACATCCAAAAGGGACTCAAAGCATCCGGAATTGAGCATATCTACCATATATCCCGTAATGCCTCCCATACCAAAGCTTCCTTTAATGCCCTTGGCAAGCATTATCTCCTTGAGATACTTTGCCGCCGCAAGGGATGCTCCCCCTGCCCCTGTCTGAAAAGAAAATCCGTCCTTAAGAAGTCCGGAAGCCTCTATTACCTTTGCCGCCATAGATGCCATAACGAGTCCCACGGGATCACGGGTTATTTTTGTAGTTCCGGAAACTATCCCTGCAGGATTGCCTATTGCCTCTGTTTCCACAACAAAATCAATAAAATTTTCCGTAATAGATGGCTGAATAAGTGGATAAGGTACGATATTATCCGTGATTACAACCGTCTTTTTTGCATACATAGCGTCGGCAAAGGCATAACCCATACTTCCGCAGGCGGATTTTCCGTATTTCCCTGTAATATTGCCCATATTGTCGGAGGTCGGTGCCGCAATAAACGCAACATCTATGGGAGTTTTTCCAAGAGCAATATCCTTTGGTCTGCCCCCGTGAGTACGGAAGCTAACGGGCCTTTCCATTATTCCCTTGGAAATAACTTTGCCCACACCGGAGGAGATATAGTCTGTTATTAGTCCTGTCACAACACCGTTTTTTATGTGCTGTGTTATTGGCATATGAACATCAAAAAGCGAGCTTGCATTAACGGTAATATCCTTTATACCCATTGACGCAATTTCGTCCATAACCATATTGAGAACATAGTCACCGTTACGCAGATGATGGTGAAACGATACTGTCATTCCGTCGGTAAGTCCCGAAAGAATTATGGCATCCCTTAAACTTTTTACTATTTTACTCACTGCAGGCACTCCTTTCAATTCCGAGGTTTTTTGCCTCGTCTATGGTACGCATTGCTCGGGCAACAATGGGAGCATCTATCATCTTGCCCCTCAGTGCTATGGCACCCTTGCCCTGACTTTTTGCAATCTCTATTGCCTCCATTACCTCATAGGCATATTCTATTTCCTCAGGTGTGGGACTAAACACTTCATTGATTGCACCCACGTGTCTCGGAGATATTGCCGCCTTTCCCGTGAAGCCAAGAGCCTTGGCATTTTCGGCATCGGCATATATTCCCTCGTCGTCATTTACATCAGTAAATGGTGTATCGTACACATCAATACCTGCAGCACGGGCACAGGACACAAGACGGCACCTGGAATACTCTATCTCCCTGCCCTCTTTGGTTCGTTTGCACCTGAGGTCTGCAGTAAGATCCTCAGCACCGAGGAAAAGAGCCTTGACACGCTCAGTTGAGATTGCAATGTCATATGCCATCTCCACGCCAAGTGCAGTTTCTATAAGAGCAATGAGTCCCACATAGCCCTCTTTGATTCCGCATCTTTTTTCCACCTCTGTCATATATTCATCTGCCCTCAGCACATCTTTGGAGGTACTTGTCTTGGGAAGAAGTATATATCCGGGTTTGTAAGGGAGCACCGTGTCTATATCCTTTTTAAAGTATTCTGTGTCCGAGGGATTGGTACGGACTATCACCTCAGCACCTCCGAGATCTGTGTATTTTATGGTATTTCTCACAAGGATTCTTGCAGCATCCTTTTCGTCAGGAGATACTGCATCCTCCAAATCAAAAATTACTGCATCCGCACCAAGATACGGAGCATTTATAAGCATATTGGGATTGTTTCCCGGCAAAAAAAGTAAGCTTCTCATTTAGTTTCCTCCCCTGCTCTCATAATAGCGGTCTCCACCCTGGCACGGATAACACACTCAAGAGCACCCTTGTCGGAAAGTCTGACGAGGGCACCGTCCACACCGTTTTCTTTAAACACCGACTCTGTCACCTTTATTATCTCATCACCAAAGCGTTCCTTGACAACAGACTCCAGTTCAATTTGTATTCCCCTGTCACAGGGTTCTATCTCCACATAAACATCACTGGATTCCAATGTACCTGCACAAGCAATTTTTACAATTTTCATTTTTTTGCTCCTCTCATTGTACCTTTTCGGTCAAAGTTACAGTAACAATATACCCCTATTATATAACACAATTTTTAAAAATGCAAATATTTTTCTTTACATATTCCCAAATAATATGTATAATATAATAAATAAAACAAGGAGAGAGGCTATGCACACGGAATTTCTGTCCGAAATATCCCAAAGAAAACTGAATAAGTGGCTCGATTTTATGTCAGAATCAGGCTTGACGGTTGAAACCCATCCCGAGAAAACGGTTCTCATTATGGAGGATGATAAAATACTCGCCTCCGGCTCCCGTGACGGCAATATTCTGAAATATATTGCCGTGGATGATGCTATGAAGGGCGAAAACCTTACCGCCTCCATAGTATCCGAGCTTAAAAAGGATGCTTTTTCCGACGGCATAAACCACCTTTTTCTGTATACCAAACCGGAAAACGAGGGGTATTTTTCTCCGCTTTTTTTCTACAAAGTAGCAGCATCAGACAGCGTTATGCTGATGGAAAGCAAAAAGGATGGGATAAAATCCTACCTCGACTCTCTTCCCGAAGCTTTGGATGACCAAGTGTGCGGAGCAGTGGTTGTGAACTGTAACCCCTTTACTCTGGGGCACAGATACCTTATACAAACCGCCTCGGATATGTGCGACAGACTATATGTTTTTGTGGTATCCGAGGACAAAAGCCTGTTTTCCGCCAAGGACAGAATGGAAATGGTAAAGCTTGGAACTGCTGACCTTGAAAATGTCACGGTTATTCCGTCAGGACCTTATCTGGTATCAACCGCCACCTTTCCGTCATACTTTACAAAAAAAGATAAAACAGACATAAAGTGCGGTCTTGATATTGAAATATTCGGAAGCATCATAGCAAAAAGGCTTCGTATAACAAAACGTTTTGCCGGCAGCGAGCCAAACTGTCCTGTCACCGCAAAATATAACAGTATTATGAAAGAAAGGCTTCCCCGATACGGTGTGGAATTTACAGAAATCCCAAGACTTTGCCTGTCAGGTGAAACCGTCAGTGCAAGCCTTGTACGGCGGTATATTGAAGAAAACAATTTTGAAAAAATAAAGCAGCTTGTTCCCCAAACTACCTTTGAATATATTATGAAAGGAAGATAACTATGCAGGAACGTCAGAAAAATCACATATTAAGCAGTTACTTTGCTCCCCGAGGTCATCACAGAATGTACAACCTAGGTATGCAGCTTGCCCAGTTATACCTGTCACCCTTTGACAAATTAATCGGGGTAATAGGCGAGGCAGGTTCGGGAAAAAGTGCTCTCCTCAGGGGAATGTTCCCCGGACTTGAGCTTACCAACGACGATGACGGTGTGTATGTACGTCCTCTCCCTCTTCTGGAACAGGATGATACATATTTTTCTCCCCATACCTACCATGTAGATATCCGCTTTGAAAACGGTTTTACACAAATGAGTGTCCTTGCCGATGCCATAACGGAAGCTCTTCATAACGGGAAGCGGGTTATCGTTGAGCATTTTGACCTTGTATATCCCCTTTTGGGTTTTAATGCCAATCTCCTAATCGGTGTTGGCGAACAGATACTTATGTCCCGTCCCACCCTTTTTGGGCCGGAACCTTCGGAAATCCGGGAAAAGGTGTACAAATCTCTTGAATACAGACTTATGGCTCACACTGCCGAGGATTTGTGCGAGCTTTGTATGCCAAAGGAAGATATGGAAAGATGCGGTCACGATGATGTCCGTCACGGCTTTGTAATAACATTTCCCGAAACCAAACCCGAATTTGACATACCGGAAATGGAAAATAAGGTTAATGAAATGATAAGCCGTAACCTTCCTGTTACCTACCTTGACAATAACCACATTACCATAGACGGAAGAAATCACTTTTGCACAGGTCCCCGAATACACGTATCAAACACAGGACAGATAGAGAACTTCCATCTTCTCCACCACTTTATTTACGACAGATTTTCCCGCAGATACCTGCTTGTAGGATGTGTGGGCGAAAACGCTGAAACAAACCTTAAAAAGCTTGATGACCAACAAAAGAAGCAATCGGATCTCATTATATAGGTGATTTTATGGTTTCGTTAAATGAAATTCTTATATCAAAAGAAGAGCGCGTGAAAACACAGCGCTCTCTTCTTTATGAATACAAAAAACCTCTTATTTGCTTTACAATGAACATTGCAGGGCCTGTCAAAAACTCTCCTCTTATCGAGAGAGCTTTTTATATCGGCACAGAATGTATTCTTTCCAAAATTCCGCCTGAAAAGATACTCAAGAAAATTATTTGCTCAAAAAATACCGGTTGCGAAATGTATCTTTCTGCAGACCTGCCGGAAAATGACCTGAAAATACTTTGTACCGATATTGAAGATACTCACCCATTGGGGAGGCTCTTTGATATGGATGTGCTGTCACCTGACGGAACAAAGCTCGAAAGAAAAACTGCCCGAGGCTGTATAGTCTGCTGTTCTCCGGGCAGAGATTGTGCCGCAAGACGGACACATACCGCAAACGAGGTTTACAAGGTTATGACAGATATTATGACAGAATATTTTGTCACAAAGGATGCCGAAACAATATCAAATCTCGCTATGAAATGCCTTATTGACGAAGTAAATACAACCCCGAAGCCCGGTCTTGTTGATATGAATAACAGCGGAAGCCACACAGATATGAACAGAGAAATGTTTATAAAAAGTGCTTATGCACTGAAAGACTATTTTGAGGATTGCTTTGTTACCGGAGCAGAAAATAAAGATAAACTAACCTATGAGATATTCGGCATTTTAAAAAAGAAAGGTGTGGAAGCCGAGGAAAAAATGTATCTTGCAACAAAGGGAGTGAACACTCATAAGGGAATAATATATTCCTTGGGACTGCTTACTGCAAGTGCAGGAATCAATCACAAGGGGATAAGTCCATTTGTCCCTATTGATGCCATTCTTTCAACTGCCGGAGAGCTTGCAAAGCACTCTTCTCTCCCCAAAGAAAGCAGAACAGAAAGGATGTGCAGTAAATATTCCATAGGCGGTATCCTTACCGAGGCTAAGTCGGGATTTACTACCGTGAAAAATATCGGACTTAAATCGCTGATTTCGTATATATCCGAGGGTATGGATATCAAGGATGCAGGATCCTGCACACTTCTTCATTTTATTTGTGAATCCGATGACACTAACCTCTATTACAGAGGCGGCAGAGAGGGTGTCCTGTGGGCAAAGGAATCCGCCCGAAAGCTGCTGAAATCAAAACCATCAAAGGACGAAATCCAAAAGCTTGACCAAGAATTTATAAAACGAAATCTTTCTCCGGGAGGCTCGGCAGACCTTCTGGCATTAACATATTTTCTTTTTAATTTTGTTTGATTTATTCTGACTACTCATATTTTCTATATTACTTAAATATTATCCATTTGGAACAAATAGATTGTTTTTTTGTGTTATGGTTGCTATAATTATACCGAGGAAAGGATGTGTGTTCCGTGATTAATGATAAATACCTGATATGGAGCTATCTGAGGTGCTTTGACCACGACAAAAAAGATTACGGTGTTAAGGAATATCTGGAAAAAATCGGTACAAAACCCTATGGAATAGCAGGACTTGTGTACCATCCGGACTTTGTCCATCTTCACAAGGGTATGGAGAAAGAATTTACCGTTCCGCCGCAGATGTTCGGCTACCGCGGTGATCCCCGCAGACTTCCCGAAGAAACCTATCGCAAGTATTCCTGGACAAACTATCAGATTAAAGGACTTGTGGAGGAACTTCACAAATACGGAGTTAAGTTCTACCTCAGCATATTCGGAACATACTACAAGGATACCCTCCACAAAGAATGGCTCGGTCAGCACAAAGAACTTCTTATGCAGACTATTGACGGAAGAACAGAGCATCTTGTAGCATTTAAAAAAACAAACGAAGGTCTCAGCTATGAGGACTTTTTTATACAAAAAATCACACAAACACTGACCGACTACGGTATGGACGGTGTACATCTTGGTGATGCATTCGGTCCCCTTTCGGAAGGTCTTGCCCTTGGAGACTATACAACGCAGATGATAAAACAGTTTACTGAGGACACAGGCATTTCCATACCTGACGGCATAATATCTGCAATGGGTGATGACTCTCCCGAAGCTCTTACCAAAAGGCAAAAATGGATATGGAATACTTACCGAGAGGAATGGATTCGTTTTTACGACAGACGCTGGACAAAATTTTACGAAAAGCTCTGCCCTGCTATCCACGCCATAGGATGTGAGGTGTCAAACCTCGGAATGTACATAAGCGATACTCTTCGCTCAATGTATTCTATGGGAACAGATGCCAGACACATAACGGATGCAGGATTGGATTTTCTTACTCCGAACATTCTTCCCACAAGTGTTCAGATGAATGATATTTCCGGCTTGTGTTCATATAACGGTCACTCTCTGTTTCACAGATTTATGGCTATGATTCCATCTCTCAAGGCTCATGCACCAGATGCGGAGCTCTTTCATATGCTTGGTATCCGTGATGAGGAAGAGGAATGGGACGTGCTCTACCACGCACCCAATGAATTTGAGCGTGACCTCTTTACGGCTATGGCATATCATCTTGTTACCAAAGACGGCCCCAAAAGATGTATATCAAAGCATTTACTCACAATCGGAGACTCCATAGATAAATCCGACTGGGAAAAAGTAAACAGATTTATGACAACTGCATATTCCCTTGAGCCCTGCCGGGTAATATCCCCTGTTTTGTACTGGTCGGAAACTGCAAACGACAGAATGCTCACCTCTCATATTGCAACAAGGCGTCCATCCCATACCATGCTTCAGGCTCTTATTCAGGAATACGGTGCATTCTGCGGAGGTTCGGTAATTTCCGATGATATAGATTACTATGACGGCGTTCTGTTTGTTCCGGCATTTGACCTTATATCCGACAAAGAGAGACAGGAGCTTGCAGACAAAAAACGTGCAGTGGTTGCCATTGCTCCGGCAGATTTTGATATATCCGCATTTAACGTGAGCATAAGCTTTACCGACAACAATTCCAACTACCCCCACAAGGTATTTCTTATGAATATTCCTGCACCCGGGGATATATCACCATTTACCGATGCTCTCAATACTGCCGATAGCACTCCCGAGCTTCCCCCTGAGGAAGAACTAAAGGACGAAAACCTCAATGTTATGCACGAAATGTATATGCAAAAGGTTTCTAACGGTTTTTCCAAGGTTGCGGCAATGCTGTTTAAGTATGCAGACTCTCTTAATAATCCGTTTTCATCAGAATCTCCCCTTATGGTATTTAAAGAGGGAGAAAACTCCTACAGAGTATATGTTTACTCACGCTATGACAATGGTTATGACAGAACCCTTGTTACTTCCAAAATTCCAATGAAAAAAGTGACAACTCTCGGAAGTTTTCCGTACAAGCCACTTAAGTTTATGGATAGTCTGGTATCTCCCACACAGACATGGGATGTTGCAAAAGGTCTTGATGAGGCATCAGGTTGTTCATTTCAGCTCAAAATACAGAAAAGCGGTATAGCAGTATTTAACATAGAAATATGAAAATAAGGAATGTAAAAAAAGTCCGGACCGCAATCATTTTTCCTATTCCCAAAGAGGACTGTAAATTAATTCCGACGAATTAATTTACAGTCCTCGTTTTTATGTATATTTTTTCATTAGTATAGCGGAATTCTTACATTCCTCATAATCCCAGCTGCAGCAATGATTAAACATCCAGTTCTTTTTATCTTTGTAATTCTGAAATTTAATGGTTTTCAGTTCGCAGCCGATGCAATTTTTCTTTTCATACAAAAAGAACGGACATATAGCATATAGCGGCATTTCACTCCCCCTAATTTAACTGAAACTTCTGTACATACTGACCGTAGCTAAGTCCTGCTTCTCTGCTGAGAAGTGCTACCTGCTCAAGTGATAGAAGCGGTTTTGCGGCCTTTTTACTCTTTCTGACAAGTCTGCCATTAGCATACTGTCTGCATTCTTTACAACAATATTTTTTTCGTCTTTGCGACATAAAGCTGTCACCGCACCATGCACACAAAAACTCTCGAAGATTATTTTTCTTAGCTCTCTGTGCTTCTGCCTTTCTTCGGCATTTGGCAGAGCAATATTTTTTTGCATTTTTGTCTGTAGTAAATTCTCTGTTACACACAGGGCAAGATAGTGTTCTGTTCATATGTTGCTTGTCCTTTCTTTATTCTGTATCTACCGGGGAAGTAGCCTCTTGCTGCAGTATTTACTCTTTTCATGCGAAAGAAATCTGTCAAAGAAAACGCAAAATTACACGGTATATACCGGGAATTTCAAAGCATTGTTTCTATGTAGCTTGCAAACCACATCATAGCTACGGGTATCATCATTTTAAGTAATGTTCCTATATCGGATTTTTTTACGAAATTTTTCATATTACTGCGGCATATCTCACAATCCAAGTGAATATGCCCCTCCTTTCTGATTATCAGTCAAAACACACAAGAAAAACAATGTTTTCGATATCGACACATTTATAATACACCCTTTTGTTGTCGTTGTCAACACATTTTTTGAATTTTTTTAAAAAATTTAAAATTTTATCTATTTTTTTAATATTTTGGGTTGCTTTTTCGAAACATTTGTGTTATTATAAATGTGTCGACAAAATAACTTTATTTGCTACATCTTTTTTTGCCGATTGACATTATTCAAAGAAAGGATTGATATTTTTTGTCAGAACTTGGAGATAGAATAAAATCCCTAAGAAAGGAAAAACATCTCACCCAGTCTGCTCTTATGGATATACTGAGAAATGAATATAATCTAAAAACAGACAGAGTAATGATAAGCAAATGGGAAACCGGCTTCCAGACACCCCATACAGACACTATCAAAATTCTTGCAAAGGTACTGGATGTTTCCGCAGATTTTCTGCTTACCGGAGTGGAAACAATTCAGGAATCTAAGGTAGAAACCTCTATACCGGTGAAAAAAATCCGGATGCTGGGTTCAATAGCCTGCGGTACACCCATATTTTGTAATGAAGAGTATGAATATGTACTCGCCACAGGGGAAAATGCAAAAGCTGATTTTTGCCTTACAGCCAAGGGTGACAGTATGATAAATGCCCGTATAGCCGATGGGGATATCGTCTTCATCCGTCAGCAAAACACCGTTGACAACGGCGAAATTGCTGCCGTAGTAATAGGCGATGAAGCCACTCTCAAACGAGTGTACAGAACCTCTGACGGTCTTATGCTTGTTGCAGAAAACCCTGCATATCAACCGATGTATTTTTCCGGTGAGGATTTGAACGGAACATATATTCTGGGAAAAGCCATAGGCTTTCAGAGTGCCAATCTCAACTGAGTCTACAAAATAATAAAGCTGCATCAAAATGAAAAATCGTTCATTTTGATGCAGCTTTATTTTTAACCTATCGTCAGTGACTTTACTGTCAAATCTACAAAATCAACATATATGGAAGCGTATTTTTCCACAGACTCCTTTATTACAGATACAATTTCGTTTGAACATTTTTTTATATCTGTTCCGTATTTCAAAACGACTTCAAGAGAAAATACTACATTAGCTTCGCTTTTCTGAACGGATATCCTTGTGATTTTGTCCACTCCCTCACATTTTGACGCCTCATAGGATGCCAGTGAATACAAAACCGTGTCATTTATCACAAATTCTCCCAGATAGCTGTAGGATGGTCGCACAATAGACTTATCTTCATTTTCCCTTGCGGCACTTTTTCGAAACACGCTGAGAGGATCTAAAAAATATCCCGAAAAGGTCTTGCGGATTTCCATAACAGGTACGGGAATTACATGCTTTCCCTGACTTTGTCTTGTGAGCTTTGCTTTGGAGATTTCCTCCTCTGTTGCCACATCACTAATCATTATAATCTCAGTAAACTCCGGAAGCTCCAGTCTTTTTGCAATACGCTCTACCATTTTGACACTGGTTCCTAAAATCAGAATACCTCGAGGATTGTGATTTTTTATTGCTTCACGCATTTTTTTTGCACATTCCTCATCGTGAAAAATAGCTTTCCTTGTTGCGGCAAGAATACTGGGTTCCTTTTTTGCGGAAGTTCCCTCGATAATTTTATTTTTACAGATGAGAATACCGTCGTCTATGATGTAATCAAGCTTGTATTTTGCGGCAATACGAATGGAATTGTAGCTTTTTCCTGTACCACTGTCCCCAACTAATGCATAAACTTTCATTATATGTCTCTCCCGTTCTCATTTTTAGAACAACAAAGTTATAACAATTCTATCAAAAAAGCCGCTCACGGACCCTTAGTCTGCGAGCGGCTCTTTGGAATACATAGACAAATTACTGTAATTCTACAGTTGCGCCTGCTTCTTCAAGTTCTGCCTTAAGCTTTTCAGCTTCTTCCTTAGGCATACCTTCCTTAATTGTGCTGGGAGCTCCGTCAACTAAATCCTTAGCTTCCTTAAGGCCGAGACCTGCAGCACCCTTAACAACCTTAACAACCTTAAGCTTTGCAGCACCTGCATCCTTAAGTACTACGTTAAAGTCTGTCTTTTCTTCAGCAGCACCGCCTGCAGCAGCACCACCGGCAACAACTGCTACGGGAGCAGCAGCGCTTACACCGAACTCTTCTTCCATCATCTTAACGAGTTCAGCTACTTCTAATAATTTTAATTCTTTGATATCAGCAATTATCTGTTCGAGATTAGCCATTTTAATTTACCTCCTATAGTAAAATTATTTTTTGTTTTTCCCAAAAAAGGGTATGTTTTATTATTCTGCTGCAGGAGCTTCCTC
>JAZPXS010000331.1:0-9527 GCA_045543775.1 Clostridia bacterium | reverse complement strand
CAAGCGGTCTTAGGAAGACAACCAACCCAGACAACTCCTTGGCTCACAGAACGACATGGCTACGATCCGACTTACTGTGCCGTCCGGCATAATAAGTTTCTTTGGAATTTTTTCCTGAGATACTATTGAGATACGGAATTTGTTTCCGTCTTTTTTCCAGTCTACTTCAATATCTCCGAATCTTCCCGGGACAACTCCCTTAGCAAATGTAAGATGTCCCGTATTTGGCTGTATAACAATCTCATCGTCGTAGCCTATTCTGACACCGAGAATGTGTCTTGGGAAATCATATAGCGGTGCCGAACTCCAACCGTGGCACTCACTTCGGGGAAAACTGATGCTTTCGCACCAGGTAGTGCAACCGTTATCTACCATGCCACGCCAGTCTTCAAAAACCTTGAAAGCTCTGTCATAGCATCCGCTTTTTTCCAGTGCACGGAGAAGATAATAATTCATAGCAAAAGCACACTTGCTTATTCCCTGCTCATCAAGCTTTTCTACAAGCTCTTTTGCCTTGTCACCGGTTACTGTCTCGGAAAGAATTGCCCATATTATAGTGTGCATACAATATGTTTCGGTTACAGAGCCGTCCTTGTACATACCATTTCCGGCATCGTAGCATAAAGTATTGATTACTTTTGCAACCTCGGCACTTCGGGTGCGGTACTCGTCGGCAAATGCACCTCTTCCGCATTTTTCACATATATATGCCGCATCATTGAGTGCACAGATGTAGTACATATTGTACAGGGTATGTGCTTCATCGGGATTTAGCGGAACAGAGCCGCCGCCGTGATTTTCCCATCCATCTACCCAATCTATAAAATCCCAGTGTCTTGTCGTAGTAAGATATCCTTTTTCTGCAAAAGCTCTCCCAAAATATCCAAGAATGGCATCTATATTTGGTACATATTTCGAAACAAATTCTACATCACGGGTATTGTCAAGATACCATCTCATCATCATAATCCATATGAGGGAATATCCGGGTATTATCTGTACAGCCCACGACTGAGGATAGGTAGTAAGCAGAAGTCCTGAGGGTTGCTGTGACACAGCAAATTCCATAAGACATTTCCTGATAAGCCGTCTGTCATCGGTCATATTGAAGGTTGCCGCAATCTGAACAGAGGAATCGAACTGATACTGCTGCTGTTCATAATAGGGACAATCGGATATAATTTCGTGATGGCAACACAAAATTGTGTTTTGGGATATGGAGTACATTTTGTTGTAAAGTTCATCTGAACAGGTAAACTCGCCTCTCATATCATAGGGGTAGTTGACACGTCTTGCCGTAACAAGCTTTGCCCCCTCTCCTTCTATGCGAATAAACCGGAAAGCTCTGAACCAGTATGGCTCAAATACAAATTCTCTGTCATCTGTTTCTACCTCGTCCCAATATCCGTCGATTATTCCCGAGGTGTCATCACGCTTAGTCTTTGAACCGTCAGGGTTGCGGTAACACTCGGCATAAATTATCTTTATACGGCTTTTTGGTGCTACGGTAATTTTAACCTTGGCAGTCATATATTCACCGGCATCGTACTCTGTGAAGCCATCGCCTTTTTTGATTGGATAAATTTCAAATTCCCCACCGGGATATATCATAGGGATGGGACGTTTTTCCAAAAGGAAATTAAGTGCCGCACCACCGCTTATATAATTGCCGTTTTCCTGAAATATACATCTGTCTGCCTTATCCACGGGAAGAGTTATATCCTCTCTGCCTCTGGTTACGATTTCAAAGGGAGGCAGTGAACGCATATCCCTTCTTACAAGCTCATACTCGCCTAGATATCTGCATTCCCAGCTATCGTCGGATATAATGTTATCCCCATTGGATGTTTCCGCTTCAAAAACAAGCATAGGGACAATTGTTTTGTACACCGTAGTAAAGCAGTCCATAGTGTGCATTACTCTGACTTCAATGAGGTTATTTCCTTTTTTAAGCCTGCAACAAGCACTGTCATAGTAGCGAACCTTTTCGTGGCTTCGGCAAGGTCCCTCGCACACATACTCACCGTTAATATACAGAATATAACGCATAGTAGCAAACAGGTTTACATTTGCAGTGCAATCACTTTCCATATCTACTGTTTTGGAAAAAACATACAATCCGTTTTTGTTCGGAGCATATCGGGGCATTATGTAAAAATTCATATTTAACCCTCCGGTTCATTATCTTATGTCATCTATAAGTCTTCGGATTGGCTCATCATCCTTGCAGAATTCGTGAGTTCCGTCAAATACCTTAAAGTCAACCCAATCTGTTCCCACTTCCCTGCACAAAAGCTTTATTTTTTCGAAGGAAGCTACACTGTGATGGTAGTCAAAAAGCTCGTCCTTGTCGCCCATTTCGATACAAAGCTTTCGGGGATAAATAAGGCACGCAACCTCGGCATCATCAAACTTTTCGGCAGATTTAAGCCAAGTCCAGTCCGACCACGCAATTTCGTCTCTCTTATTGAAAAAAGAGCAGGACAGTGCGGATTTTATGCGGGTATCAATGGCGGCAGTATAGAGAGTAAAAAAACCGCCATAGGAAAGCCCCACCATACCATAGGAAGAAGAGATTTCCTCAAAATAGTCCATAATGCGGGTAATACCGAATACTTCTATTGCGGCTATTGAACTGCCGACTCTTTTTAAGCGAGCATCTATGCTTTTTCTGTCAAAGGTATCTCCGTATATTTCATTCCATAGCAGCATCTGTGGTGCAAATGCGTGCACACCGTTTTTTATTACTCTGTGAAGCATATCGTTGTAGTTGGAGGTTCCCCCGTACACACCGGAAATAAGTTCGGGTGTTCCAAGACCTCCGTGCTGTACTATTACCATAGGCTTTTTGTCCTCGCCCCTCTGTCTGAACAAAAGTCCTGTCAGTTTTAAGCCGTCGAGAATCTCAAACTGCATACGGTAAATATCGTATCCGTCCTCCTCGGACAGGAGCTCTGATATTACTTTTATGTCGCTGCCCTTATGGTAATCCACAAGGGGCCAACCGAGCATTTCCTTTAAATCCTCACGGTACCCCTCGGCATCCGAAAAGATGTTTTTTGTATATTCATATCTCTTTTTTTCAGCATCTTTCTGTCGGGTTTTTATTATATGCTCCAAACCGTTTATGTAATTAGTCTTATATATCTTTGCCGCATCGACTTCTTCTCTGTAATTCATATGATTACCTCCGGTTATTTACCCTGCATACATTGTATTGTTATCGCTTTCCTTTACACAAACATCATCAAAAATAACATCAAAAAGACTGTCTGCAAAAAGCTTGTGCATCTCCCTTGTGGGATGGTTGATTTTGTTTGCAAGAAGCTGTGTTGTGTCCTGTGTTTCACTGATTTTCTTCCACTTCGCATAGCAATCACAAACCTTAACGCCCATACTTTTTGCAAGCTCCACCGCTGAGTTTATGTATAAATCCATCTTACCGCTTGTCTGGTATTCTGCCGTTTCTCCTGCATATTTTTTGAATTGCTCCAAGGTATCATCCGCAACATAGGTATTGAGCATATTGGGAGACATATATATAACCTCTGCACCGCTTGCAAGGGATTTTTCAAATATTGTCCCGAGTGCAGACAAAAATGCATCCAGCTCGTCATTTACATCATTAAGTCCGAAGCACACTATAATGAGGTCGGGCATATGGCAAAGCACCTGTTTTTCCATACGTTTTACCGAAGCATATGCGGTTGTACCGCCGATTCCTGCGTTTATCACATTAACAGGAACATAGTTCTTTACCTCCAGAATCTTCTTTCTTAAAACATTCCAGTACACAGCCTCATAGTCATTGGGCTGACCTATCTCAAATGAACCGTGAGTAACGCTGTCACCAAATGCGACTATGGTTATTGGACCTTCCTCATCAAGTCCGAAACGGTCAAGGTTAATTTTGTCTTTAATTCTCATATCAATGCCCTCTTTAATTATCAATGATAAATTTAGCCTTAACAACCAACACCAAAATGTTAGTTGCTAAGGCTATTCTAACACAATAAAAATCCTTAATCAATACAAATAACAGACAAGGTTTTATGTTTTCTGTACAAAAAGATTGCAAAAAATGTCCCCACAGGACAATCCCTGCAATCTTTTTTGTTAAATATTAAGAAACACTACCGCTACAAGACCAAAAGCAAAACCGATAGTTTGTATGCGGGAAAGTCTTTCTTTGTAAAACACCATCGCAATGATATATGTAAGTATAAGACTGCCTGCTGACATCAACGGAAACATAAGTGATACGAGCATTCTGCGGGAAAGTATCATAACAAACAGATTTACCATTCCGTTTGTGATACCGTTAAGTATGCAAAACACCCAGTTGAGACCTATTTTACAGGGCTTTTTCTTACTTTCATGAGTAAAGAAAAGTATTCCCAGCAATACGGTAACAAGTGCAAGCGACACAATCATAAATTCACTTTTGTATGCACCGTTAAACGCCCTCTGTTCAATTGTCTGAACCACGGTACAAACTCCGTTACCCACAAATGAAAGTCCTGCAAAAAGAACCCATTTTGCATTTATGTTCTTTTCTCCCTTTTGCAAATTCACCATGACAAGTGATGTCACAAGAAGTACAAAACCCAAAACGGAGCAAATGTCTATGGGTTCGTTCAAAAACATTATTCCGTAAAAAGTGGGTATCATAAGCGAAAGCGAAATCACAAGTGCCGTAAGCGATAGCGGACCCACCGCTACTGCAATAACACTTCCGGCTACTGCAACCGCATAGAAAATACCAAAAACTATCGAATACGGAATAAACGCAGTTGTCCATGTCATATCACTTCCCGTAGCAACGAAAAACATCATCGCTGACATTGCGGAAAGTGCTGAAAAAAGATATGCTCCTCCGGAATTGGTTTTGAGATTATAAATCTTCCTGAAAACATCCTGCATACTCAAGCCTGCTATAATGGCAATTAAAATAATTATATTCATAATCTCACCTCAAAGGCTGCTGTACCGTATGCGGCGATATCGCTTGTAAGCTTTATTTTATCTCCGGAAAGTTCTCCTGTGCAACCGATAAACTCAACCTCGGAATACTCTTTGTCCAATACTATTTCGACATCTATAACCTCGTCGATGTTCATATTGAAAACCGCCACGGAAAGCGAACCGTCCTCGCCTCTTGCACTTTGTGCATACACATAGGGATTTCCTATGGTTTTTACGGGGAGCTTTTCTCCGCACAGCCATTCTATGTCGGAAGTAAGCTGTTTCTGACGATAGTAACTGTCAAAATAATTGCAGTTGTTCTTATCGCTTCTGTATGCATCTATGCAAAACACCAACACTCGCAAACCGTCAGCATTTTCATAAGTATAAGATGCCGGTGTATTGTCAGGTGCAAAAAGGCTTCCGGCTTTTGCTTTTTCAGACACAACTACCTTCTTTTTGGATATATGTGTAATGGAATTTATTGTATCATCTTCATCCACAAAGTATTCTCCAAAAGAACTGCTGTCCTCACTTGATATAAGTCCTGTGTCTATTCCTCGCTCCAAAAGAATTTTTGCCCCGACAACATCGGTTATTACACCATTTTTCAGTTCGGATACTTCTACATATCGTGCATTTTCTCCAAACACCATTACAGGGTATTTCTCGCTTTTGCCATATACAGAAGGAATAGCATTTTCACTGAGTAATTTTTGGGCAATGCTAAAATATGTATTCCATACAAACTTGGATACACCGGGAACATACTCTTCCGGTAATTCAAAGTTTCTGACCTTATGCATGGCCTCGTATACCCTTACGCCGATATGCTTTTTATCCTTAAAAATCCTTCGAAGATTTTCTCTCAGCGGAATATTTCTGATATGTCTTATGTTATACCCCTTTTCGTAGTCCGCATTGTTGTTATAATCAAACATATACTTGAGTATACCATCGGTTGAACCGGATGCAACAAGAGCATTGTCAAATGCCTCCAGAAGTGCTGCGGGCACGGCATATCTGGGACGGGGATACACATCTCCTTCGGAGAATATTTCTATGTTTTCACCCCCGCACCAATGTGACTGCATTCTGACATGCTCTACCGCATACTGAACCCTGAGCCCGTGATAGGGTGCACCGATTGTACGGATAAAAGGCTTTGTTTTTCCTGCAAACGCCTTGGATATTTCTATCATATCTGCACCTTCAAAATCCCATGTGGTATAAACAGCACAACAACCAAGACGGATATTTTCATCAACTTCGTCAACTGCTTTTCGCATGAGGTATGCAAAGTCAAGCAATGTTTTTCGGCTCATCTCAAGCCATGCATCACGATATTTATTGGATCCGCCTGTAAAAACAAGTTCTTCCATCTTATCAAGAGGCACGTTCTCCCCTATCATTTGGCAGAAAATCTCCATATGTTTATCACAGCAGCATCCCATTTCATACGAGCGGATATTGAGACGAAAGTCGTCATCGAACATTATGATATCCACTCCCATATCTGCAATTTTTTTGACAGCATTATAAAAAATGTTTCTTAAATTTTCGTCAAGAGGACAATATCCTTCCTCAAATTTCTTGCCGTCTGCACCGCGGATTTTGGTAAGCGGAGCTAAATATGCTCCGCCCTTATCGTTGGCAAGCATACTGCCGTGACCAAAAGCACTGATCCATACACCTACTTCAAAATTCTTGTTTTTGAAATATCGGATGGTTTCTTTTAACTTATCGGGATTGGTGTATATAATATCTTCCTTTCGGAGAACAGAAGATATCGAAGTAACAAATACCCTATCCACCCCGCTATTTTTGAATTGTTCTACATATTTACATATACTGTTTTCGTTTATTGTTTCAATAGCTATCGGTACTGATAATTTATACATACCTCTCACCTCATAGTCCAAAAAATTCTTTTTTAAAATTATTTATTTTGTTCTCTGCCTCAACAACTTCTTCTCTTACAGATTTGTCACCATTGACATGTTTTTTGAGAAGGTCTCCTGCTATTTCACACAATTGATGATGTCTATGGAAATAACATCTTCTGAGAAAATGTGCATACTTGACATATCGGAAGTTACCATAAAATCTTATGTTTTCACCGTTGTATGCTTCTGCCGCAATACTTCTTCCCAATGATATTACCCGTATTATATCCTCGCCACTCTCCGCAAAGCAAATTGTATACTGCTCTTTGAAGGTGGTGTTTTCCCCCTCTCTGCTATGCGAATCCGAAGATCCTACAACAGGATAATTAATCCCCTCTGCACGAAGGTCATTCCACAAATTAATTTGCAGATTATTGCCCTCGGGAGTACATCCTCCCACAAGTTCAAATGCATCGGTAAGACCATCTTTAAGAACTGCATACGCCGCACAAACTTCGGCATTAAAGCGTTCGGGAACCTGCCACATGGGATGGGGATAGATGGCATATCCGCCGCTCTTTTTGATTTCTTCATAAATTACTTTGCGATAAGCGTATTCTGTCGTATTTACATTTTGGGGAACCATGCAGCCATCCAAAGCATTTTTCAGTCTTTCTTCAAAACCCTTACTGTCTTTTTTGAAAAAATCGCTGACACAGTATTTTCCGCCAAGAGATACCATATGAATGTATCCTGAATCATCGTGAACTTCCTCTCCCGAAATACATTTTATGGTATCAGCAAAGGAAAAATATTCGTTTACTTCTTTTGCATCGTTATAAACACGATGGTCGGTGAAAGCCAGAAAATCGTACCCTGCTTTTCTGTACTCCGCCGCAACTTCCTCAGGACTCCCATCTCCATCTGAACGTGAAGTGTGTATGTGCAGGTCTCCTTTTAAAGGTATCTTTCCGTAAAGGTCATCAGAAAGCGCATATACAGAAAGACGAACTCGTGTATTCGGAAAAGAGTCTGTCCACCACCAGTCAGCATCGCAGTCGTCTTTGCGGGCGATACTTATTATCCACTCCTGCTCACCCCTGAAAAAGTGCTTTAATTTCAGGACACCGTTTTGCGATGTCACCTCATATTTATCACATAATTCTTCATAGCCAAAAAGGGACAACACCTTCGGTGAATCGATATAGCGGTTATCCTTGGGTGTGTAGTGGACAACATATGATACTCCATCGCCCAAATCAAATCCGTTATTGATATTTTTTATCGTAATTTCTGTTTCCGTATCTGCTCTTACAACAGAAGGGCTTACTGTGAACCGCTTTTCATTTGAACATGGATTTTCTTTGTTCATGGTTTTACCCCTTTTTTCATATACGAATTTTTTATTATAAATAAAATATATCACCCAATCCCAAACGATGTCAATATTTTATAACAAGCTTGGAATATAGTGATATAAATTGACAATTTACAACAATTTGAACATAATAATACAACCTCAGCAACTCCAATAAAGTTGCTGAGGTTGAGATTAGATGTATTTTCCCAAAAAGTCTCCGCTCTTTTTTAATGCTTCAAAAGGATTTTCACCGTAACACTCATCTTGCTCCACCAGAAAATATTGTGTTCCGGATTCTCGGGCAGTTTCTATTATCCCATCCCAATACATATTGCCGCTTCCCACGGGTGCAAACATAGGTCTGCCGTTGGCAACCGCATAATCCTTGAGGTGAAGCGTATGCAACCGTCCCGAAAGCTTCTTGAGGTAGTTTCTTTTATCCCTTCCTTTGTTGCGAGATAGTCTCTCACGGTATAAAGCTGAACACCTATATTCATCGATAACTCTTCTTTTTTATTTGTAACTTCCGTACTCTTCGTAATTTCTTCGATATGCGCCAGGAGTTATTCCCATCATCTCTTTGAATTTTTTTACATAATAGGATGAACTCGAATAACCAACTTTCCGAGAAACTTCATCTATGGACACTGAATTGTCTTTTAAAAATTCCATAGACCTTTCCACACGTTTTGTATTTACATATTCGCTTACCGTGCATTTTAAAAATTTATGAAAATTATGATAAAGCGTACTTTTTGATACACTGATATTTTTGGCAATGATATCCGTCGTAAGCTCAGTGTCAAGATTTTCGTCTATATACGCCGTAACCTTCTGCACAAGGCTGTTGAGTTCGGGTTTTAACATATCCTCAAAAAGAATGTATTTTGCCAACATTTCAGCAATATTTCTTATGCTTTCTATCTTGCCGTCATCAGAGAACGGCAGCTTTTGAAAAAGTTCCCGTGCAAATGCATCCGACGGTGATCGGCTGTCTCTGCTTCTCAGTTGTCCGAACACCAGATACCCCAGAATCACATCACCGTACATGAGCGGAACCGTTACATCCGCAAGTCCTGCATGACAAATATGGATTTCGCACTTCTTGCTTTTTCGGCATTTTTCCATAAGACAGGTATCCGACCATAGGCAGGCTTGCTTTCCCTCTGTTGTGCTCTGTATGTATTGACAGTATTCATTATGGCGTATTTTGTTAAAACGCAAAAGCTGATTGTCTGCAGTAACAAGAATAATGTTTATTCCTGTAACGTTGTAAAAATCTTTGAATACCTTTTTTAACTTGTTAATATTGTAAT
>JAZPXS010000330.1:0-4683 GCA_045543775.1 Clostridia bacterium | reverse complement strand
AATTGCAGCTTTTGCTCCGATAGGCTCGGGATTGCCAAGTGCAAAGATAGATGAAGTGATAGGTGTTGTTAAAGCGTATTCGACCTGTGTAGGAGAAGGACCGTTTGTGTGTGAAATGTTTGGTGAGGAGGCTGATGCCCTTCGCAAAAACGGCTTTGAATACGGCGCAAAAACCGGCAGACCTCGCAGAGTCGGCCCTATAGATATTGTTGCAACGAGATACGGTGTTGAGGTTCAGGCAGCAACGGAAATCGCGCTTACAAAGCTTGATGTATTAAGCTATATGGATAAAATTCCGGTATGTACTCAGTATATTTTAGCCGGAGAAACGACTGACGAATTTCCGTTTCCGTCAGCGTTAAAGAAAGCGGAGCCTCAAATTGAATATTTTGAAGGATGGAAATGTGATATTTCCAAAATTCGTACATGGAACGATTTGCCAAAGGCGGCAAAAGACTATGTAATTTATATTGAGAAAGCTATCGGATGCCCGATTAAATATGTTTCGGTAGGTCCGGAAAGGGATAGCATAATAATCAGATGATATCGCAAAGGGGTGATATTTGTGTCATACAAAATAGTAAAAAAAGCAGATTTGAATTCACAAATATATTTAATGGAGATTGAAGCCCCGTTGGTTGCAAGGAAAGCTGCGCCGGGGCAATTTGTGATTTTAAGAATAGATGAAAAAGGCGAACGTGTTCCTTTCACAATAGCCGATTTCGACAAAGCAAAAGGGACTGTCACAGTAATTATTCAGGCGGTTGGTAAAACTACAAGGGATTTGTCAAAATTAAATGAAGGAGATACTATTCTTGACTTTGCCGGACCTTTGGGTATACCGACACCGCTTGAGGGATTAAAGAAGGTTGCAGTTATAGGCGGAGGTCTTGGTACTGCAATTGCGTATCCGCAAGCAAAAAAACTCAAGGAATTGGGTGCAGAGGTTACAGCAATATCAGGCTTCAGGAGTAAAGAATACATAATTCTTGAAGATGAAATGAACGCAGTGTCCGATAAGCTCATAATCACAACTGATGACGGTTCTAATGGTTTACAGGGCTTTGTAACCGACAGACTTCGTGAGGAGCTTGAATCAGGAGAAAAATATGATGAAGTAATTGCCATAGGACCGCTTGTTATGATGAGAGCTGTTTGTAATCTTACAAAGGAGTTCGGAATACCTACCACGGTTTCAATGAATCCTGTAATGATTGACGGAACAGGAATGTGTGGAGGATGCAGAGTTATCGTTGACGGTGAAACGAAGTTTGCTTGTGTTGATGGTCCTGATTTTGATGGACACAAAATTGATTGGGATGCGGCTATAAAACGTCAACAGATGTTTAAAGCTTATGAAAAACGCTCCTGTGAGGAAGGAAAATGCAGATTAACCGGAAAGGAGCATAACAATGCCTAATATGTCAAATGTAAAAAATCCAATGCCCGAGCAGGCAGCGGATGTAAGAAATAAGAACTTTTTAGAGGTAACAACAGGATATACATCCAATATGGCAATTGATGAGGCACAAAGATGTCTTAACTGTAAACATAAGCCATGTATGCAGGGGTGTCCTGTGGCTGTAAAAATCCCCGAATTTATCAAGCTTGTCGCAAACGGAGAATTTGAAGCTGCCTACAAAAAAATTACTGAAACAAATGCTTTGCCGGCTGTCTGCGGAAGAGTTTGTCCCCAAGAAAAACAGTGTGAAGCAAAATGTGTAAGAGGTATCAAGGGCGAACCTGTTGCAATCGGCAGATTAGAGCGATTTGTTGCAGACTACCATATGGCAAATTGCGAAGATAAACCTGTTCAAGCAGAGAAAAACGGTAAAAAGGTTGCCGTAGTCGGTTCCGGACCTTCGGGACTTACATGTGCGGGTGACCTTGCAAAGCTCGGATATGAAGTGACAATTTATGAAGCTTTTCACACGGCAGGCGGTGTTTTGATGTATGGCATTCCTGAGTTCAGATTGCCAAAGGAAATTGTACAGAAAGAAATTGACAAGCTGAAAAAGTCAGGCGTAAAAATAGAAACTAACACGATTATAGGTAAAACACTTTTGGTTGATGAGCTTTTTGAGGATATGGAATTTGATGCAGTATATATTGCATCCGGTGCCGGACTTCCGTCTTTTCTTGGTATTCCCGGAGAGAGCTTAAACGGAATTTATTCTGCAAATGAATTTTTGACAAGAATAAATCTTATGAAGGGATATAAATTCCCTGAATATGATACCCCTGTTTACATCGGTAAAAATGTAGCTGTGTTCGGCGGAGGAAATGTTGCTATGGATGCAGCAAGATGTGCAAAAAGACTTGGAGCAGAAAATGTATATATCATATACAGACGCGGCAAAGAAGAGCTTCCTGCACGTGCCGAAGAAGTAATGCACGCAGAGGAAGAAGGTATAGAATTCAGGCTTCTTAAAAACCCGACAAAATTCATCGGAGATGAAAACGGTTGGCTTACAGGAGTTGAAGTCATAGATATGAAGCTCGGCGAACCGGATAGCAGCGGCAGAAGACGACCAGAGGCTGTACTCGGTTCTGAACATATCATCCCGATAGATACGGCTGTTATTTCTATCGGACAATCACCTAATCCGCTTATAAAAAAGACAACCAAAGGCCTTGAGACAAATAACCGTGGTTGTATTGTAGCAGATGAAAACGGTGCAACTTCAAAGCCTTTTGTATATGCCGGCGGCGATGTAGTAACAGGAGCTGCAACCGTTATACTTGCGATGGGTGCAGGAAAAACTGCAGCGGCGGCAATACACAAAGAATTAGAGATAAAAGGAGAGTAATTATTATGACAAGTAAATATGAATCCCCCTTATCATCAAGATATGCCTCAGAATATATGTTAAAGCTATTTTCATCCGATGTACGCTACCAGACATGGCGTAAGCTATGGGTGGCACTTGCAAGAGCAGAAATGAATCTTGGACTTCCAATAACAGATGAGCAGGTTGCTCAAATGGAAGAACATACAGAAGATATTGATTTTGATTTGGTTGCCAAAAGAGAAAAAGAAGTAAGACACGATGTTATGGCACATATCTATGCTTTCGGAAAAGCCGCACCTCTTGCTGAAGGAATTATCCATTTAGGTGCAACAAGCTGCTATGTAACCGATAATGCAGACCTTGTAATTTACCGAGACGCACTTTTATATATTAAAAATGAGCTTTTAAAGGTTATTGCAAACCTTGCAGATTTTGCTGATAAGTACAAAGCACTGCCGACACTTGGTTACACACACTATCAACCGGCACAGCTTGTAACTGTCGGCAAAAGAGCAACACTTTGGATGCAGGATTTTATTTCTGACCTTGATGAAATTGAATTTGCTATAGATAATATCAAATTTTTAGGCTGCCGCGGAACAACCGGAACCGAGGCAAGCTTTGTAGATTTGTTTGATGGTGATACATCCAAAATTGATGAAATGAACAGACAGATTGCCGCTGAATTTGGATTTAGTGAATGTTTTGATGTATGCGGACAGACATATCCCCGTAAGGTTGACTCAAGAATATTAAATGCACTTTCAAGCATCGCACAAAGCTGCTGGAGAATGGCAAATGATATAAGACTTCTTCAGCATGACAGACAGCTTGAAGAGCCTTTTGAAAAAAATCAGGTTGGCTCTTCTGCAATGGCATATAAGCGCAATCCAATGAGAAGTGAAAGAATTTGCTCACTTGCAAGATATTTGATTGCAGATGCACAGAATGCACCTATGACAGCCTCGACTCAGTGGCTTGAGCGAACACTTGACGATTCGGCAAACAGACGAATTTCAATGCCGGAAGGCTTCCTTTGTGCAGATGCAATACTTCGTCTCGCTCAGAATGTTACAGACGGACTTTTAGTAAACGAAAAAATAGTTGAAAAAACAGTGAAAGAATATCTGCCGTTTATTGCGACTGAAAATCTTATGATGGAAGCAGTAAAAAAAGGCGGAGACAGACAAAAGCTTCATGAAATAATCCGTAAATGCTCAATGGAGGCTACAGCGAAAATGAAAAACGGAGAAGAATGTGATTTGCTTTCTCGTCTGGCTCAGGAAAAAGAGTTCGGTTTAACTGAAACTGAAATGAATGAACTTTTAACGCCGAGCTTGTATATAGGCAGATGTTCTGAGCAGGTTGAAGCTTTTATTGATAAAATAAAACCTTTGATTGCAGATGTGCCAAGAGAAACAGCAGAAATAAATCTTTAATATACGGAGGTGAGTACAGTGGAAAAAATACTTGTATTGGATTTTGGCGGTCAATATAATCAACTAATTGCAAGGCGAGTCAGAGAGCATAATGTTTATGCACAAATCAAGCCATATAATAAAATTTCTGTTGATGAAATCAAGGATGCAGGATATAAAGGCATTATTTTTACAGGCGGACCAAACAGTGTGTATGATGACTCGTCACCGCATTATGATGCTGAAATTTTGAATATTGGCATTCCTGTTTTAGGTATTTGCTACGGAGATCAGCTTATGGCATTTATGGCAAATGGAAAGGTTGCGAGTGCCGAAAATAGCAGTGAGTATGGAAAAACCACTGTGCAGACCTTTGATAGTGTATTGTTTAAAGATATCCCTGATGAATCTGTTTGCTGGATGAGCCATACAGACTTTATTACTGAAGCTCCAAATGGATTTAAAGTAATTGC
>JAZPXS010000329.1:0-5359 GCA_045543775.1 Clostridia bacterium | reverse complement strand
GTACCTAAGTCAATACCAATTATTTTAGCCATAATTAATTACCTCCTGATTTTAGTTAGCTACTTTGACCATTGAATAACGGATTACCTTATCTTTATAGATGTAACCCTTTTGAAATTCTTCAACTACAGTGTTGTCCGCAATAGACTCATCTTCAATATGCATAACTGCATTATGAAATTCGGGATTAAATTCTTCTCCGATTGCTTTAATTTCCTGAACACCGATTTTAGTGAAAATATCCTCTGTCTGTTTTAAAACCATTGCAACTCCTTTGCACTCTTCGGAATCCTTATCGCTGAAAGCATCAACTGCTCTCAGAAGATTATCGATAACCGGAAGAAGCTCTGAAACCGTATCCTTTACGCTATCTGTATATATTGCCTCTTTCTCTTTGATGGTACGCTTTTTGAAATTATCATACTCTGCCAGAAGCCTTTGATAGCGGTCATTAGATGCTGTGAGTTCCTCATCTTTTTTTGCAAGAAGTTCTTCGTAATCTGCAGTTTGCTCCTCGGTAGTTTTTTCTTCTATGTTCTCGACTTCTTTTTTCTTTGCCATTTTGTCATCTCCTTACTGTTTTGAATCATCATCCGTAAGTCCCTTCAGATATGAGGACATATAGTTAAGTGTAGATATTACTTTGGCATAATCCATACGGGTAGGACCGATAATAGCCATCTTTCCGGTAAGGTCATTACCAAGTGAATAATCCGATACAACCATACTAAGCCCTCTTTCCTTGAGTTTGGGGTTATCATCCCCCATTATTACGGAAACACTTGTATCTTTGTTGGCTTTTTTCATAATATCCTTAATTTCATCAGCATTATCAGAACGCATAAAATTAAGGAAATCCTTGGTTTTATTTATGTCATTAAATTCGGGATAATTAAGAATATTGGTAGTACCCGAACAAACGATACCGCAGTCTTCTGCTTCCTTGACAAGTTCTGACAGAAAGTCAAAAATACAATCAAGTATTGAGCTTTCCACAGGGACAAGATTCTTCTCTTCATCAAGAATATCCGGAGTCAATGCATTTAGGTTGATGCCGGAAAATTTTGTATTAAGGTAATTGGAAAGCTTTTCTATAACCTCGGGTTCGTAAGGCTTTTTCACACGGATTGTTCTGTTTTTAACAACACCGTCTTTCAGCACCACAACCATAACAAAGCTATGTTCATCCACAGCAATAAGCTTGACACGGCAAATATTGAGTTTTGGTGATATGGGAGTTGTAAATACTGCCGTATAGTTTGTAAGAAAACTCATCATTTCCGAAATATCAGAAATCACCTTATCAAACTCCATATACTGCCTTGTAAGAGCGTTTTTAATCTGTTTAATCTCACCAAGGGTAAGGCTGTATTCTTTCATCAAACCATTGATATATGTTCTGTAACCCAGAACAGAAGGTACACGGCCTGCTGAGGTATGCGGTTTTTCCAGATAGCCAGCTTCTTCTAAAGCTGCCATCTCATTTCGTACCGTTGCAGAGCTTACACCCAAATCGTGACTTTCTAATATATAATTGGAGCCAACCGGCTCTGCTGTTGAAATATAATCATCAACGATGGCACGAAGAATCTTTTCTTTTCTTTCGCTTAATTCCATACTATCACCTCTTTAGCACTCATTTGTCCCGAGTGCTAACAATGGTAGAATATCACTAACACGGTCTTTTGTCAATACTTTTCCTTAAATTTACAAATTATTAATGTTTTTATAATAAAAACACAAAGAATCCTCGAGAAAGATATCTTTGTGTTTATACAAATTCACACATTACTGCATTTGAAACTAAAAGCGACTCCGGTTTTAGTTTTATGGATTTCTTTGTGTTTATTATATATGGAGAAACTTTTTTTATTTCAGCCTCAAAAACATCATCCATATGCAATTTAAAATTTTGGTAGAATTCTTCTTTATCCGCACCTTTGTTTAGCATTCTGAGGCCGAGAATGACAAATTCGCTCATTTGCTCTTCTTTACTCATAACATAGTCTTCGTCTAATTCGCAAGAATTTATGTAATTAACAAAATCCGATGTGTGGCTATATCGCCTGTTTCCGATTTTTGAAGCTGCAGAAACTCCAAACCCGATATAATCCTTGTTTGTCCAGTATTTTGTATTATGACGGCTTTCAAAACCCGGTAATGAAAAATTGGATATTTCATAGTGTTGATATCCATTTTTAATTAACTTCTTTCTCAAAAAATCATACATCTCGGCAAATGCATCTTCATCTTGTTCTTCAATTGTACCGGACTTAAGCTCCGCATAAAAAGGTGTTCCTTCTTCAAACTTAAGACCGTAGCAGGAAATGTGCTCAGGTGCTAACTTGCAAGCTTCATCCACAGAAAAAGCGAAGCTTTCCAAGGTTTGATTAGGGAGTGCGTACATAAGATCAAGGCTCAGATTTTTAATTCCTGCATTGCGTAATACTTTAAAAGTAACCCGTATATCGTTGCTATTATGTATTCTGCCAATTCTTTTTAGCTCTGTATCAACAAAACTCTGTGCGCCTATACTTATCCGGTTGACACCATAATCCTTCATAATTGCGGCTTTTCTAAAATCTACTGTTGCCGGATTTACTTCCATAGTAAATTCGGAATTTTCCTGTAGTTCAAAAATATCATTTACGGCAAATAGTAATTTTTTTATATTTTCGCTTTTAAGAACAGAGGGAGTTCCCCCGCCAATATATACAGAATCAGCGTGGGAACCCTTATAATTTATCATTTCTTTTATCAGAATATCTATATAGTCATCCTGCATAGATAGTCTGTCGGGAAACGAGGAAAAATCGCAATATTTACATTTACTTATACAAAAAGGTATATGTATGTATATTCCGTTCATATTATTTTAGAATTTAAAATACTCCTTAGCGTTATTGTAGCATATTCCTTTAACAATTGCTTCAAGTGCATTGTAATCCTCAGGATATTCACCGTTTTCTACCCATTTTCCAAGCATATTACAAAGTATTCTGCGGAAATACTCATGTCTGGGATATGAAACAAAGCTTCTGGAATCTGTAAGCATACCAACAAATTTACCGAGCACACCAAGATTTGCAAGAGCTTGCATCTGTGCTTCCATTCCATCACGGTTATCATTAAACCACCATCCGGATCCAAACTGAATCTTTGATGCAGTCGGCCCCTGTTGGAAGTTACCAAGCATTGTACCCAAAACATAATTATCTTTGGGGTTTAATGTATAAAGAATTGTTTTTGGAAGAATATTTTCAGAATCAAGATGTCCCATAAATGCAGAGAGTTTTTCTGCAATACAAAGGTCATTGATAGAGTCGAAACCTGTGTCGGGACCAAGTTTTTCAAACATTCTCTTATTGTTATTACGAAGTGCACCGATGTGAAGCTGCATTGTCCAACCAAGTTCAACATAATTGCGGGCACATCTTGCAAGAACGGCTGTTTTAAAGACATCAACCTCTGTTTGAGTTAAGTCTTTCCCGTTCATTTTCTTGTCGAATACCGCCTTAGCATCACCAATAGCAAAGGGAACATACTCGAGTGCATGATCAGAAAGACGACATCCGTTATCATGGAAAAACTTGATTCTCGCATCTATCCAAAGCATAAGCGAATCAAAGCTATCTATTGAATTTGCCTCAACATACGGAATAAAATCAGCTTTATCAATATTGGAAAGCTTGTCCGGACGAAACGTAGGCAGCACTTTGGTTTCAAATCCCTCGTTCTTTAGCTGTTGGTGATATCTCAAATCATCGGCAGGATCATCGGTTGTACATATGATTTCCACGTTTGATCTCTTAATAAGTGACTTTGCAGAGAAGCTTTCGTCTTTAAGACATTCATTAACTTTGTCCCATATCATTTTTGCACTGGATTCGTTGAGCGGCTCATCAATATCAAAATATCTCTTCAGTTCAAGAGCAGTCCAGTGATAAAGGGGATTTCCAATGAGATACGGCATAACTTTTGCAAATCCCTGCCATTTTGTATATCCGTCAATTGATCCTGTTATGTACTCCTCATCTATACCGAAAGAACGCATCTGACGCCACTTATAGTGGTCACCGCCAAGAAAAAGATCATACGCATCCTCAAATCTATAATCATCTGCAATCATCTTTGGTACAAGATGGCAATGATAGTCAACAATCGGCATATCTTTTGCAAAATCATCAAAAAGTTTCTGTCCTACTTTGTTAGTAATCATAAATCTATCATTAATTATTCCCATTCTCTTTTCCTCCTAGTATCCTAAATTCTCATTTACAATTATCACATTAACTCTGTCTTTGGTTCTCTGAGCAGACATAACTGTGTAGTTACGGCATATTCTGTCCGGACTTGTGCACCCATCACAAAAGTATGCATTTTCATCATCAGCGGTAACGCATTTACCCTTTGATGCACAATAAGTTTCTTTATTTAGACGTACACAGTTTGGTGGAGCAGCATATTTCTTTACCCGTTCAGCGGCTTCAAGAATATTATCAACAATTTTGTTTACTCCAACAATTACAATTACCTTTTTTGGCCCGAAAAGCATTGCTGCAACTCTGTTAGAGTTTCCATCCACATTGTATAGTTCGCCATTTACTGTCACAGCATTAGAACTTGTAAAATATGCATCTGCCGAGAATGTCTTTCGATATATTTCCATAACGTTCTCAGGAGAGAGTCCCGGCTTGGAACGATCAAGGTAATTGTATCTACCGCTTTTGAATTCGTCAATAAGTCCCAGTTGGCTTAAGGTAACAGAACCGCCATGGGATATTGTATCTCCGTCATTAACGAGGCCTAACGCAATTTTTGCAGCCTCTTCTATTGTCTCTGCGTAAAAAGCTTTCATGTTATTTCTTTCCAACGCATCCACTGTATTTTTTATTATTTCATTCACAAAAAACACCGCCTTCCAATGATTACATTTTAACACTTTAAGATTATGTTTACAAGGGTTTTTGTTATAATTTATCTTTTTTGGGGGTTAAGCCATATTCAGTAACATACGCTCTGTAAAACGAAGAATAATTATTAAATCCGGCACTTTCGGCAGCATTACTTATATTGGAACCGGTTTTAATAATTTCTCTTGCATATGCCAATCTTTTCTTTGTAATATACTGATACACCGTAAGCCCTGTGGCTTCCGGAAAAATATGACACAAATGATACTTGGATATAAAAAACTTTTTTTCTATGTCTGAAAGGCTTATGTCACTGGTGTAATTTTTGTTTATATACTCAATGACCTGGCTTAACTGCGTATTGCCAAGCGATGCACCGGCAATTGATTTTGTATTGTTGATAAGATGCAGCATTTCTATAATAACACTTTTGACAATTGTACTGT
>JAZPXS010000328.1:0-7470 GCA_045543775.1 Clostridia bacterium | reverse complement strand
CATAAGCTATCCCTCCGTCATTATTGTAAAGCAGACGGAGTAATCCCCGTGTGCCAACATAGTTATTTTATCATTGTGATAATGCAAAGTCAATGCACTATATTATTTTTAAAAGGTAAAATTGTGTTTATTTTTTGTAATTTATTCCCAGAAAGGAAGAGTAATTCCCTTTCCCGCTCTGATTGCGTTTTTGTAGCATCTTGCAGTAACGGCAATATCCATAATACCTGCACCCACTGCGTTGAAGTAGATGATTTCGTCATCATTTTCTCTTGGCGGCTTGGTACCCTTTACGATTTCCCCAAGCTCTGCGTGAAGCTCCTCGTCCTTAAAGAGACCGTCACGCCACATAAGGGCAACGGTGCTTATCATTCGGTGCTTGACATTTTCCCAATAATCCACAACCACCTTGGAAGCACGCTTAACACATTCGTTGTCAACCTCGTAGTCTGCCATATTCATAACAAGTGCACCCTTTTTGAGCCATTCACCCTTTATGAAGGGTTCGGCAGCCAGAGTTACACAGTCGATAATGTCACTTTCTCTAACTGCGGTTTCCACATCGGACACGGGGATTGCTTTGATATTGGGGTACTTTTCCATTGTAGCCTTTGCAAAGCGTTCCGCATTTTCGGGACGGATATCGTACACATACACGGTGTTTATGGTAGGTCTGCCGATGAGTGCCGCTTCAAGCTGTGTGGGAGCCTGGGCACCTGCACCGCAGATGGTCATAATCTTTGCATCGCTTTTTGCAAGATATTTCACTGCAACACCGCCGGATGCTCCTGTTCTCATAGTGCTTACCTCGGTACCGTCTGCCACGCAGAGAGGAAGCTTTGTGTCGGGATCGTTTAATATTATGGTAACGCTGGCTCTGGGAAGCCCCTTTTTGTAGTTCTGAGGGCCGCTTCCTATCCACTTGATGCCTGCCATATCGTACTCTCCGCCTATGTAACCGGGCATTGCATTGATTCTGCCCAGTGTGTTTTCGTCCTCAACGGTCTCTCCCCAACGCATAACGCATTTACCGGGGGCGATAACATCGCCATCGTTATTTAATACATATACTCTTTCCACATCCTTAATAACAGCATCCATATCGCTTGCACCAAGCTCTGCCATAGCCTTGTTATTAAGAAAAATAATATCTGCCTTACTCACCTAAAGACATCTCCTTTTGTTTAATTTACATATATTGTACACCCGTGTCACACCACTGTAAATAATACAACAAATTGCCCTTGCTATAACTTCAAAGTTGTGGTAATATGGTATTGGTGATAAATATGGAAATGCTTCAGTTAAAATATTTTTATGAAAGTGCCCAAAGCGGAAGTTTTGCAAAAACGGCGGAAAAATATATGGTTCCCACCTCCTCCGTGTCTGCATCGGTAAAAAGGCTTGAAAACGAGCTTGGATGCAGTCTTTTTGACCGTCAGAGCAACAAGATAACTCTCAACCCCAACGGAGAAAGGCTCAAAAACTCTTTGAAGACCGTATTTGCCGAACTGGAGGATGCCGTAGGCAGTATAACCTCCAACGAGGAAACCATTGGAGAAATCAAGATGCTTGTCCGTTCCGTACGAAGGGAAATTACAAAGCACATAATAGAGTACAAGTCCACCAATCCCCGTGTTTCGTTCCGCACGGTGTTTGACTTTGACAAAACGGATTTTGAAGAATATGACATTATAATTGACGAAAAATCCAATGCATACCCCGGTTATGAGAGCTTTCCTCTTTGCACACGCACGCTGAGATTGAAAGCTAAAAAAGGAAAGTTCCCCAAGAATCATTCTATGATACTTGGAGAACTTAAAGACGAATCTTTTGTGTCATTTGGTGATATGAGCAATACTCACAGAATTCTTGTGAATGCCTGTGAAAGAGCAGGTTTTGTGCCCAATATTGCAGTGCAGACCAACGACATCAATTGTCACGAGACCTTTATATCATCGGGAATCGGGATAGGAATCGGTCTTGAAAGCGAAAACCCGTCCCATAACCCCGATATGGAAATTCTTGATGTAAAGGACTTTAATGAACGGTATGATATTTTCTGCTATTGCAAAAAGAGTTCGCGATACGGAAATGTAAAGAAGTTTCTGGAATTTTTAAGTCAGAAAAGTTCTTTATAGCATCCTTATCAGTTTTTGTCCTTTTTTATTTTTTCAAAATACGCACACTTTCCGTCAACAAAACTTGATATATACGGACACACCGATTTGCTGTCCAGCTCGTAGGTTCTCTTGCCGGTTACGCAAACGGAACAGTTTGAATCGGCTCCGTAATCATTATCATTACAGGTCTGTTTGTTTTCGGAAGAAAAATAACGCCTTTTTAAAGCCAAAAAACACTTTGAAACAAATTTATAAAATCTCAACATATTTTATTTCACATCTTCCCACTTGTATTCAAAGCCGTTTTTGTTGAGATAATAATTATGTGTGATGGTTGCCTCCAGGACGGTAGTGTAGCACCACAAATCTTTTGTAAGATCGGTAAAAGGATTTACCTCCAATTCCTTTACATAGCTATCCAAAGGATTTCTTCCCAGAAGCCTGTTCATAATTGTCATAACCTCGGAACGGCTTATATTGTCGTCGGGGCGGAAGGTGCCGTCCTCGTAGCCAACAACGAGTCCTGAGTTGGCGATAGAGAGGATTTCCTTGTATGCCCAGTGTGTTTCATCTAAATCTGTAAAGGGGTTCTTGACGGTGTATTCATCAACACCGGTGAATCTGTATATCATAGCAGCAAACTCCGAGCGGGTCAGCTCACCGGACGGACGGTAATCTCCCTCGGGATACCCAAGGATAACTCCCTTGTCTGCCATATACTCTATTTCAAACACTGCCCAGTTTGTGTCCGGAACATCCCAGAACACAGTACCGCTCAAGGAGAAAGGCTTTTCGTACTCGTGATTTGTCACACGGTAGAGTATTGCGGCAATTTCATCACGGGTAATATTGCCCTCAGGACGCACACTTCCGTCCGGATAGCCATTTATGTATCCAACGTGTGTGGGGTGCTCATTGCCAAAAATATCCTTGGTGTACTTTCTGGTTTTGTCCACTATTCCTCCTCCGCCTCCGCCGCTGCTTACGGAAACGGTTTTCGGAACAGTGTAACGGAAGGTACCCACCTCACCGTATACTCCCTTGGTGCACAAAGACACATCATCAATCTTACACTTGCCGCAAGCACTGAAATACACAGTTCTGATTGTTACGGCACCATCGAGAGAAAGAGTTTCTCCGCTATATACCTTTCTGTTTTTGTTATCCGGATCAGAGGGGTCAGAGCCGTCGGTGGTGTAGTAGAGAATTATATTTTTATCTCCCGGATAGTTGTCTATGATGGTGTACTTTGTTCCCTTGTCAAATTCCACCTTGGATGCCGCCTCAAGCGATGGCTCCGGAATTTCCAGATATACAAAGTCTATTATAAAGTTTGAGTCACTTTGGTCTATTCTGCCGTTTTCATCCTCGAGCCACGCATAGATGGTGATATCGTCCATAACCTTTGTGGGAATTATGGGCATATCCACATTGTAGATAAGCTGTGCGGAAGTAACCTTTCTTCCGTCGGTTTTTCTTGTATATGTGTAGTAATAATGTATGTCGGCAGTCTTATTTGTAGACACAAGCTTTATGCCCTCGGCATAGTCGCCCTCGCCAAGATACTGAGCAGCAATTCTGTCGGTATCAAAGGGGTTAGCAACATAAACCGAACCGCCCGAACCGCTTCCCTGCTCAATAATGTAGTAGTGAACCTTGCCCGCACTGGTCTTTTTGGTTATCTCATTTTTGACATATGCCTTAACAGACATAGTGTGATCTATGAGGATTTCCGAATTGTTGTAGGGTGTATCCGACAGGTCGCCGTTTCGTCTGTAGTGGATTGTATAAAGTCTCTTCTGGGGTTCTTGCGGATTGTAGTCCGGTATTCGGGAATCGAATTCTATGGTTGTTTCCGGATTATCCGAAAGCAGATATGTACCGGAAGCCAAAGTGATTATTGGTGCAAGAGGTACAAAATCATAAGCATAGCTCACCACAGAACTGTATTTTGAATTCTCTTCGCATCTTATCTGAAGAATTGTATCTCCTGCAAACCTAAGGCCCTTTGTTTCGTCATATTCAAGCCACTGTCCTTCGTTATCCAGTCGGTAAAGTATGCGGGCTCCTTTGTTTAACGAGTAGAGGTTTACAAGGAATATGTTCTGCTGATCGTCAATCTTTATTTCCTCGTAGGTTCCGGTCTTTTTGTCTGCATATGGCGGTGCAGGAAGAGCAGAGGGCGATGCAGAATATACATATTTATTGACATCGCTCAAAACTCCGTCGAGTTCTGAATAAATTTCCAGACTTGCTTTGCCGGTGCCGGTTTCGGTTCCCGGTCTTCCCAAAGGAAGCTGACATTCCCTGTCACGGTATGCACTTCCGGTGTTCATATCTATGTAAAATCTTTCGCTGTCAGTATTTACAAATGTATTGGTGAAATTACCCACTGTGTATGTAACATCACTGCCTTTAACGGCATCCACAGGTACCAGCGGAAGCTCTGCCGAGCTGACTGTTGCAGACGGAGCAGCCTCAGGTGCCTGAGGAGTTACCACATAGTTAAATATACCCACATCACTCTTTATGCCAAATGCATTTACTGCAACTGCTTTTATTGTGGTTTTTCCGTTTACGGGGATTTTTTTTGTTCCGTCGTAGAGGTATGTGCCATCAAGTCCGGGAACAGGGTCCGGACAAAATCCTCCGTCATCTGCAATAGTGTAGTAAATCTGCGTTCCGCCCGGAACAGGCATAAACTGTGTCGTGTACTTTTCCTGACCGATTTCCAGAGTGTAGTATCCGCTCACAAGAGTTGTGAGAGGTTTGACAGGCTTCATCTTTACTATATCATAGGAGTGTTTTACCACCTGTGAATAGCTTTCGCCGTTTTTTATGACTACTGCACTTATAATCTTGTAGGAGTCTATGTTAATAACCACCGAGTCCGATATGTCATCTGCTTTTTTTGCAGTGGGACTTTTTATGGGATCGGTATCATCCGTTGTGTACCAAAGCTCGTAATCATCGGTATTTGCCGCAGTACTCTCCGGAGTATAGATAGTAACCTTGTCGGCATTTGTAAACTGTGTGCTCTCCGGTGCAAATAGCGGAGGAAGAGGCTTAATCTTGTATGTAAAAACAAACTCTTCGCTTTCTCTTACCACCGTTGTGCCGTCATCCTCGTACTCTACTGCCTTTGCGGTAATTACAGTATCGGAATCAACAAAAATCACCTTGTCATATTCCGCCCAATTGCCTCCGTCGATGCGATAGAATACCTTGTGTGCAGGGTTATATGGGGTAAGGGTTACATTGGTGCTTCCCTCATACACACCTGATGGATAGAAGGCATCCACACCTATTTCTCTTTGAATATTAAACAGATAGAAATAGGAAACCTTGTCACTCCACTGACCGTCAAAACAGCTTACTGCTCTGAGGGTAGTGTCGCTTGTTAAAGTTATGGGAATACCGTCATATAGCCTCGAACCGATGCCGTTTTTGGGATCGGAGCCGTCTATTGTGTAGTATATATCTGCTCCTGCAGTATCGCAGGTAAGACGTACATCTATCTTTCGGTTGTATGTTGCCGAGGGATGGTCTGCCTCGGGAGCTTTGGGATTTACAGAGAGATGGTAAACTGCTGTTTCACTCTTTTGTCCCATATTGTCTGTAAAAAGTCTTACTGTTTTCTTTTTGTCGATTTTTATTACGGGAAAAGCTTTGCTCACAAGAACCCATTCCGTGTCAGGGTTTGTTCCAACAACCGGATTTACATCATCTGCGTCGGAAAATGTGTAGTAAACCTCGGATTGAACGTCTATCTCCTTAAAGGTATCATCATCGGAAACATAAACATCAAAGGCTGAGTTCTCCGAGTAGTAATCAGGTATAAGCTTTTTTGAGCTTTCGCCCGCAAAGAGATAGGGCCTGTCGGGCACAATCTGATATGAGTACTGTGCAACACTGCTGTATTTACCGTCACTTTCACGGTAAGCACAAACCTTGATATCTGTATCAAATTCTATATCGAAAGGACCGGTGTATTCAATTCTGGTAATGCTGGACGCAGGGTCACTGCCATCAATGGTATAAAAGATTTTGTTGTTTCCCTCGGTTTCAAGGCTAACGGAAACCTTTTCTACATATTTTCCGGAGCCGGGTGCGGCAACGGGAGCAGACGGCTTGGTTCTGTCCTTTATTATTACGGTATGACGTCCCCCGTTGAGGGCAGTAACACCAAAGGTCTGCTTTGAGAGTTCCTCAGAGGTGTTTTTTGCAAAAAGCTCAAGCTGTGTAATTTCATCTCCGCTGTCTACATCTATAAAAAGCTCTGTGCTGCCTGTAATCTTTGGAATAAGGGGAAGATGTGCCAGATTGTACCAGCTGTCCGGATCTTTTTTTTGCGGAACATATCCACCGCTGTAGAATACAGTTATGTTGGCACGGTTATATTCTTTTTCGCCAAGCTTGTATGCCTTGGGTGTGTGTTTGTGACGATACACAAAATATCCTATCTTTTGCGGAACATCTGTGCCTGTATCGTCACCTATTTCCTCGTCGTCCTTATTGGTGGTATCAAACTTGAAGCCCGGAATTTCGTACACAATGGGAGCCGACTCATCGGAAGCAAGGTCAAAATACGCAGGATCGTAATATATAGTCAGTGTATAACCGTTGAGATCGAACTGGGGATCTTCGTGCTTATCTGCGGAAGCATCGTATCCGCCCTTGTTGGGATCATCAATGGCAAAATATACCTTTGTCTCCTCTCCGACATATGCATTACTTACATAGGGAGTTGTCTTGGGATCTTCTCCCTGTGCATGAAGATACACCGTTCTCTGGGTTCTCACATCCGAATAGGCAAACACCCCCATGGGTAGCAGCGATGTCAGCATAGCAATAAATAAAATTGTCGCAATAATTCTGATGTGCTTCATAGTTTAATTCTCCTTCGTTGTAATAATCAGATTTTATGAAAAGCATCCCTCAAAAGAACATTTTGGGGAGCATATACTCTCTTGGCAGGTCTGTACCCGGGTACAAAACTGCAAAGAGAGTGTATGCTTTATATCAGGGTGCAAGGAAGGGGATTTCTCCCCTTCCACACCTCATATATTGCATATCTGCAATTTAATTCTGTACAAATTCCATTTTGGAATTATTTGCCCCAGGATACAAGAACATATGCAACATCCTTGGAGTCAATTACTTTGTCACGGTTAAGGTCGTATCTTGCATATTCGGGGTTATTTGTTGCACTAAGACCTGTTGTACCAAAGTATGCAACTACTGCAGAAAGGTCATAGATGTTTATCTTGTTGTCCTTAACGATATCGCCTGCGAGGAAGGTTACGGTTTCCTTTGTATCATCTTTGCCTTCTTCCACACAGATTGC
>JAZPXS010000327.1:0-15135 GCA_045543775.1 Clostridia bacterium | reverse complement strand
TAGAACTTTTTGATGTAACAATATTTGAAAGCTCTCGTATATACGAAATTATGTCTGAATCTATTTCTAATTTTTGCGGTGAGGAAGAATCGCCAATTGTCTTTAAAAAATTGGCAAAACTGTTGCTTTTCTCTTCGTCGTATGAAAAAGAAAAAAGAATCCGGTAATCCTTTTGGCGGAAAGAAAGGTGGTTAAATTTTGGCGGAATACTGAGAATGCAGTTTTTGTATTCATATGCCTTGCCGTCTGCCAAAAGAGTAATTGGACTTTCTTCCACAAAAAATAGTTCATGTGCAATGTGGTAGTGTTGATATTTTATGTAGGATATCATATTGGGCTCATCGGCAAAGCTTAATTTATGAAAAGAGCTATCAAGATCGACAGTAATAGTTACATTGTTCATCTTAAATCTATATTGTTTGGTTTCGATATTTTTAAACATACAAAAAACTCCAACATAATTTTAGTTAATTATAAAATATATAAAGTAAAAAATCAAGCAAAACTGCAAAAAAAGGACATTGTTAAAAAAAGATATTCTCTCATTGTATTACTAAAAATTATAGTTTGTGATAAATTTAAAATATATCAATATTTGGGTTGCAAGAAAGGATATGAGAAAAATGGAATTTAAAAACGGTTTTTACACAGCACTGGGAACGCCTTTGGACGAAAACGGAAATCTTGTGGAGGCATCACTTAGAAAGCACATAAATCAGCAGATTGAAGCAGGTGCATCGGGACTTCTGCTTATGGGAAGTATGGGCATAGAAGCTCATATTAAGAACTCTGCATATGCAGAAATTGTACGTGTAGCAGTAGACGAAGTTGCCGGCAGACTGCCTCTTTTTGTAGGTGTTATGGATAATTCCATAGTAAAGGTAAAAGAAAAAATAGATATGATAGGAAATGCCAAAATTGACGGAGTAGTACTTACCAATCCATACTATTCCGCAGTTGACAATGCACAGATGGTGAACTGGTTTACAAAGATTGCGGATGTATCTCCTTATCCCCTGTATCTTTACGACCTCGCTGTAGTTACAAAGACAAAAATCACTCTCCCCGTAATAGACAAGCTTATAAATCACCCCAATATCAAGGGTATCAAAACTGCCGATTGGGAAATGATTCAGGCAATAGGAAGAAAGTATCCCGAGGCTGAGTTCAACTGCTTCTACAGCGGACTGGACAGTTTTGACTATGCAAATATGATGAATATCAAAAAGAATCTCGACGGTATGTTCTCCTGCACTCCGGTAAACGGCAGGAAAATGTTTGATTGCCTTAAAAACGATGATTTCATAGGTGCACGCAAGTGTCTTGATAACATTTTGCTCTTGAGAGACACTATGATTGCACAGGGACTTATGATGTCATTTACATATTGTATGAATCAGCTTGGATGCGAAGGTAATTTCCACCAGGATTATTGCCTGCCTATAGGAGAAGAATCCAAAAAGATTTTAAATGAAACAATGAAAAAAATAGGCGAGCTTTGATAAATCGGAGAGTGACAATATGAATGTTTTGGAATTGTTTAAATTAGACGGTAAGGTTGCTGTTATTTCCGGCGGAGCAGGTCTTTATGGATTTCAGTTGGTTTCAGCCCTTGCAGAAGCAGGTGCCACAGTATATGTGGCTTCGAGAAACAAAGAAAACAACCTGAAAAAACTTGGCGGTCTTATAGAAAAAGGTTATGACATCAAAGTTATGGAATTTGACCTTGAAGACGAGCAAAGCATTTTAAAGCTATGCGATGATGTTTACAACGCAGAGGGAAAAGTAGATATTCTTGTAAACAATGCAGTTTTAAGATGTATGAACGGTTATACCGACACAGCGGAAAACTTTGACCGCAGTATGCATGCCAATGCCACAGGTTTATTTGTAATATCCAGAGCCTTCGGTGACCGCATGGCAAAGGCAGGAAGCGGTTCTATAATCAATATTGGCTCCTATATGGGAATACTCGGCCCCAATTACAATCTGTATGAGGATACGGATATGAACAAAAACGGTACTCCCGGTGATTATTTCTTCCATAAAGGCGGAATTACCAACTACACAAAGTTTCTGGCGGGCCATTACGGAAGATATGGTGTAAGAGCAAATTGCATTGAACTCGGCGGTCTTTTTGACGGAACTCAGCATGAACTTTTTGTGGAAAGATACAACAAAAGCACTATGCTTGGCAGAATGGCAAACGATACCGATGTCAAGGGACTTATTGTGTACCTTGCAAGTGATGCTTCAGCTTATATGACAGGAGCCATCATTCCCCTTGATGGCGGTTACAGTGCAAAATAGGAGGCAGTGCAATGAAAATCACAGAAAAGAATGGTTACAAAATATCCGAACTCACTCTCGGCACCGTTCAGCTTGGTATTCCATACGGCATAAATAATAAAAACGGAATGCCAAGTTATGAGCAGTCTGCAGGTATTTTGCAAACAGCAATAGACGGAGGCATAGTTTCCTTTGATACTGCAAAGGGATACGGAAAAAGCGAAGCGGTACTGGGAAGATTTTTCTCGGAGAATCCTGCTATGAAAACTTTAATAACAAAGGTTGAGTTTGACAAAGAAAGCCCCGATGAAATAAAGGACAGCCTTTTTGAAAAGGTTAAGGATTCTGCAAAGGTAATGGGACTTTCAAAGCTTCCTTTGGTTTTGCTCCACTCGGAATCATATCTTGAAAAGTACGGAAAAACTCTTATAGATGCTTTGAAAGAGCTTAAAGAAGAAGGCTTAACAGACAGCGTCGGCATATCATTTTCCGATAAATCTAAGCTTATGGAGATGACAGATCCTAAGGTATTCGATAGTGTTCAGATACCTGCCAATATGTTCGACAATGAAGAAATACGAAACGGCAGAATCAAAGAGCTGTCAAAAAGCGGTATAGCAGTGTATGTAAGAAGTGTATATCTGCAAGGGCTTTTCTTTATGGATACAGATTCACTTCCGCCAAAAATAAAATCTGCAAAGCCTGCACTTGATAAATTAAGACATATTGCCAAGGATAATAACCTCAGCATGGCGGCTTTGGCACTTTCTTACATGAGAGGAGCAGAGGGTATAACTTCACTTGTTTTGGGTTGTGAAACCAAAGAACAACTCAAAGAGAGTCTTTCGCTTTTTGATTTGCCACCGCTTTCACAGAGTATTGAAGACAAAATAACGGAAATTTCCGAAGAAATTGAGAGTGTTGTTATAAGACCTTGGGAATGGAATAGATAAGGGAGTTGAAAATATGATAGTAGCAAATATTAAAGATGCAAAAAGGTATTTTGATATAAACTCAAATTTTGAAAAAGCATTTGAGTATTTAAAAACTCTTAATAAAGATTCTGAAAAAGGCTCAACAGAGTTTGACGGTTTCAGGTGCAATGTTTGTGAGCTCGACACACCCGAGAAAGACGGAAATCTTCTCGAAGCACACAGGGATTACCTTGACATTCACTATGTTATAGCCGGCTCGGAAGCAGTAGGCTATGCCCATATCGATACACTTGAAACAGACACCGAGTACAACAGCGGAGACGATTATCTCCTTTTGAAAGGGGATATGTACAAGGTATATCTTAAGGAAGGCGATTTTTGTATTGTTTTTCCCGAAGATGCCCATGCTCCCGCAATGCACGCATACGATGACAGGGTAAAAAAGGCCATTGTAAAAATCAGAATATGACACACTAAATAGGAGAATTATTATGATTTCTTGTACAGAATTTATACCTGCGTACAGTGAACTTTTTACATATCTTGAAGATAAGTACGGCAGGGAAGAGGTTGATGCTTTCTGGGAATATCTTTTCAAACCCGACGGTAAGGGAATCCCTCTTATAAACCATATAAAGAAAAATGGCATACGCGGTTGTTTTACCTATTGGGCGGAAAGTCTCAACGAAGAGGCTGCTGACTTTACAATGTATTTAAACGAGAAGAGAGGCTACTTTGTAATAGATATGCACACATGTCCTTCTAAGGGGCGTTTGTTAAAATTAAAGGATGAGATAGGCATAGTGCCGTATCACGACTATTGCCTGCATTGCGATAGCTACCGTGCTGCAGTAGAGCAGGTGGGACTTGGATATGTTTATGATTTCAAAGGTGTGGACAGAGCATCGTGCTCGCTTCTTATATATAATCCTGCTGTATTTGACGGACGGGTTATTGTGGATGAAGATACCGAGATTATGGACCGCAAGGCATCGGACAATGAGTATTTTCACAAGGATTTTCATAGCAGTATGAATATGGGAATTCATTACCTTGGTACAAAGTATGGCATAGATACAGTAAGGGAATATCTTACTCGTTATACAACAAATGTCTACAAAAATCTTATCAATGATATAAAATCACGCGGACTTTATGCAATAGAGGATAAAATACTGGATACATATGCTAAGGAAAAAGCCCAAGCTGCAGTAAAAATATCCCGCTTAGATAACGGATTAAAGGTAGAAGTGGAGTACTGTCCGGCTGTAAAACACCTTAAAGCTACAGGACGAGATGTTTCCGTGTGGTACCGCTATACAACGGAATTCGTTATGGAAGAATTGGCAAAGTCTGCGGATTGCGAGTTTAGTATGTTATGCTATGATGAAGATACAGGTGCGGCATCATATGAATTTCACAGGAAGGGATAGAGCGAAGTTATTTTATTTAGCTACTGATCCGGGAAATGCAGGTTGCAGAAATATTTCAGTTTAACAATACGGAAAGAGGATGAAAAATTGTTTGAAATTTTCATCCTCTATTTTTACGATTCATTTTCACAACTGCGAATTCTATTGTGACAATAAAACAAATTGCAATTAATATTTTGTGTATAACATCCAAAAAAGTACAAATTTTAGAGTTAAAATACGGTTTTTGGCACTTTACTGACATTTGTTTATGTAGTATAATACAATAAGTAGTTAGAGGCCATTGTCTAAAAGATACGGTTTTATTTTAATTGTAAAACGATAATCGTTAATGTTTTGCATATACAAATACAGAAAGGTGATATGGACATATGTTTAAACATTTATCTTGGGAAAATGTCAAGGGTAATGTCAAGCTTATTTCTACTGCTTTTATCATACTTATGTTTATACAGATGCTTGCCATAATCCTTGTTGCAAACGGCAGAAGGGTAGAACGCTTCAACGATAATGCAGCCAAGGCATTTACTGCCGGTTCGGTTACTATGACCGAAATGCTTGACAATATAAAAGAAACTGTTCTTACTACTGCATCAGAAAGGGACGTCAATTTTATGATGCTCTCGGATAGCATAAGTCTTAATGATATGCAAAATTTCCGCAGAACTATAGACAATGTACGAAACAGAATGATTATGAAGGTTAAGACTTTCTACGTGTATAATGAAAAAACCGATACATTGTATGGTAGAGGTTTTGAAAAAGTAAAGATGGAATATATGCCCGATACATACACGAAAGCTGAAATAATGCGCAGCAGTGCTTCGGGAGATAAGATGATTATATTTGCGGATGTTGAGAGCTTTTTGACTGATTATCAGGGTACCGAAAAAGTCTTGAGATTCAGATATTTTCCGGATCGCAAAAGCAACAGTTGCATTTTGGCAGATGTGAATGTATCTAAAGTTGCTGAGGTTTTTGAGGATTATATGGATGAGTTTTCCTCCGAAATATTTATTGTAGATTCTCAAGGACAAACTTTTTATCAAAGTGAGAAAGAATTGGGCAAATATTTGGAAAAAGATAAGGGATATTTGTTTAAAGTAAATTTTTCTTCTCCGGTCCTCAGACGGTATGGAAACGAAAAGTATCTTATCCTGCGTCAGTATTCAGCTAAGACCGGAATGTATGTGTTCAGTTTGATTCCCGACTCTGCCATTACGGTTGATTTTACTGAAACACGAACGCTGTTCTATGCTAATATCAGTTTGGTTATTGCGTTTCTTGTTATGCTCATACTTATCTTTGTAATAAGACGGTTTAATGAAATGGTCAGAGAAAATCAACGGCACCAACAGAGAGATGCGGAAACAGGACAGCATAATAAATTAATGAAGAAAAAACAGCATCTCATAAATTGCTTGTTTAAACCTGACGATATTGATATCCGCGAGGCTAAGGAATACATCGCAAATCTGACGAAAAAAAGTGAAGATGATGAGCTTTGGAGCCGTATGTCTTTGTTGCGTATAGAAATATGCTCTTATGACAAATTTATAGAAACACATTCAAACAGAGATGTTCACCTTTATAAATACGGAATATTAAACATATGTAATGAAACACTCAATAATCATATGAAAACGATAACAGTATATGAGAGAGATTCGTGGATGGTTTTTCTTGTATTGTCTTGTGATGTAACAGAGTGCAGAAAGGCATTCGATGAGTGCCGTTTCGCCATAAGGAGCTATGTTGATCTTGAACTTTCCGCAATGCTTAGCAGTGAAGCTGAGTTTGAAAAGCTTTCCGACCTCAGCAAGGAAACACAGCAACTTTCAGAATATAGTTTTATGCTGGATGGTCCCGTATTTCTGGAAGCAAGTCTTCTGAATAATCTTGTAACTATAGATAGCAGTAATGCAGAGAAGGTTATTGACAATGTTTGCTCGGATTTGGCACAAGGAAATACAAATGAGTTGGAAAACCTGTATGATTTTTTGAAACAGTTAAATCTTACAGATGCTAAAAATGTCCTCTGGATATTTATGTTCAGATTGTTTAACATAGGAAAGCGAAACGCCAAAAATATTGGCAATATAGACCGCCTTGCGGCACAGTTCAATTCCATAGGTTCCCTTGCTGATATGAAGAAGTTTTTTGCAGAACTTACAACACAGGTTTTTGGAAGCGAAAAAGATATGGATCAAACCAATAAAAATGATACTGTACAAAAGGTTCTGGAAGTTGTGGAAAGACGATTCCGAGAACCGCTGTTTTGCAGTGATGATGTTGCCGAAGATATGAAATTAAGCAAAGCATACCTTTCGCGTAAATATAAACAGGCAACAGGAATATCGATACTGGAAACCATCAATGAAAGACGGCTTGAAGCCTTTGCCAGCGAGCTTCTTACTACAAACAAAAATATAAAAACCATAATAGAGGATGTGGGAGGAGCAAATTACAATTACTATATGATGATGTTCAAGAAGAAATACTCAATGACACCTACAGAATACAGGCAGGAGTTTAAGCTGCAGTTAGATAAATAACATAATTACAGACCGCATGTTGACAGACCCGTAATACCGGCTCCAACATGCGGTTTTTTGCTGGTTTTGACAAGAAAGATACAGAAATTAGAGTTAAAGTACACTTTTTATGTCTATTCATTTTGTGGAACTTTACTTATAATTATATTGTAATAACGGAACAAAATAATCAGAAAGGATTGAATCAGTTGTTTAATCAAGCATCAATATCTTCGGGAAGAAAAACTCATATCAGAAGCGGCAATCTTAAAATTCGAAAAAGTTTTCAACTTATTTTGTTAGGCTTACCGGGATTTATCTGGTTTTTCATTTTTTGCTACATACCAATGGTTGGCTCGGTAATTGCATTTAAAGATTACAGACCTAAGGCAGGCATTTTTGGAAGTGAATGGGCAGGGCTCGATAACTTCAGGTTTTTGTTTGGTTCCAACAATGCCGGAAGACTTTTGTTCAATACGATTTTTTATAACTTTCTGTCTATATTCGTAGTGGCAGCCGTATCGATTCTCATAGCCTTACTTATGGATTTGGTAGGCAAGAGGATATTCCTTAAAACCTATCAGACTCTTTTGTTCCTTCCCAGGTTTATATCGTGGGTTGTTGTTGGATATATGGGTATGATACTTTTTCACTATGAATACGGAGTAATGAACCAGATTGTTAAGGCACTTGGCGGCGAACAGATTTCATGGTATCTTGAACCCAAATATTGGAGAGTAATTATTCCGGTGTTCAATGTTTGGAAAACTATGGGTTATACCAGCCTTATTTACTATGGCACAATCCTTGGCATAGATACACAGATTTTTGAATCGGCTGAAATTGACGGTGCCGGTACATTCCGAAAAATATGGTACATAACCTTGCCGCTTCTTAAATCCACGGTAATAGTTATGTCGCTTATGTCAGTAGGCTCCATTATGAGAGCGGATTTCGGTCTGTTCTATTATGTGCCCAACAACAGCGGTGCACTTTACGAGGTTACAGATGTAATGGATACCTATATATATCGTGCACTTCGCGGTGCAGGGGATATGTCAAGCTCTGCGGCAGCCAGCTTTTTCCAGTCCGTTGTAGGCCTCATTATGGTAGTTGGCTGTAATGCAATAGTCAAAAAGATTGACAGCGATTCTTCATTATTTTAACAGGAGGTAAGACAAATGAAAAATTCCGGCGTTTTATTAAAAATCTCCGTTCATGCGATGCTTATTGTTCTTTCACTTGCTTGTCTGATACCATTTATTTTGATACTGTCAGTATCGTTTACAAGCGAGTCAGCAATCCAGCAATTAGGATATTCACTCATACCAACAGACTTTAGCTTGGAAGCATACAGCTATGTTTTTCGTAACCCTGCCGAGGTAATAAGTGCTTATGGTTCCACGATATTTATTACAGTATTCGGAACCGTGCTCGGTACACTTATCATGTCTATGCTGGCGTACCCTATGTCAAGAGCAGATTTTTGCTTGAGAAATGTATTTTCCTTTTATGTGTACTTTACTATGTTATTTTCAGGCGGTCTTGTTCCTACATATATTCTTGTTACAAGATATCTAGGGCTAAAAGATACAATATGGGCACTTATATTCCCAATACTTGTAAGCGGATGGAATGTAATGCTTTTGAGAATGTTTATGACAAGTGTTCCCATTTCGCTTATTGAGGCTGCTTCTCTAGAAGGAGCCGGTGAATTCAGAATATTCTTTTCCATAGTGTTTCCTTTGAGTAAGGTTGGTGTAGTTACGGTAGGTCTTTTTACAGCACTCAGCTTTTGGAATGACTGGTATCAGGCAATGCTCTACATAGACCACGGAAGTCTGACAACACTTCAGTATATGCTCTATCGTGTTATGAACAAGGTAAATCTTGCCAAGGAATATGGCGGTGCGGCACTAATGAATGAAAAACTTCCGGGCGAAAATCTGCGTATGGCACTTTGTGTTGTGGCAGCAGGGCCTATGCTTTTGGTATTCCCGTTTTTCCAGAAGTACTTTAGTAAAGGTATAATTGTTGGGGGAGTCAAGGGATGATAGAGCACAAGTTAGATATACCGCAACTGGGATGGGATAAGGTTATTGATATCGGGAGCAGGAGAGAGGTTTTTTGGGACTGCTACCTTGTTGATAGCGATAAAACAACTGCAAAGCTTACAATCAATCGACCGACAAAACTTGAACCGGCATTTGAGCTGGATGCTCCTTGGGAAGGAAATTCTGTGTCATATCCCGAGATAGTCAGGGTGGACGATATATACAGAATGTATTATCTCACAGGCAATCACAAGCTGGACAGCCCCACAGGAGCTACTTGTATGTGCTTGTGTATGATGGAAAGCACAGACGGTATAAACTGGACACGCCCGAATCTTGGTATATGCGAGTGGGACGGCACAAGGGACAATAACATCATAATGATGGAAAGCGAAGAGAATTTTCTTGACAACTTTTTTGTTTTCTATGATGAAAATCCCGATTGTTTACCGGAAGAGAGATTCAAGGCAACATCACAGTATGATAATCATAACAAGCCCTTTCCGGGTACCCGGGAGCTTTGGTGCTACACAAGCCCGGACGGAATAAATTTTAAACGCGGTTGGAAAATGATCGATGGTACTGTGCCAAATGGCGGAATATTTGATTCTATGAATGTAGCCTATTGGGATAAGTGCAAGAACAAATATGTGTCGTATGTAAGAGGTCTGCATGACGGTCCCGGCAGGGGAACTGCCAACGGACTCAGGGATATACGATATATGGAATCGGATGATTTCAAGGTCTGGTCAGATCCTGTTATATTGGATTATGGTGAGGCAGATGACTACGAACTCTATACAAACAATGTTTCACGCTATATGCGTGCACCGCACATAATGACGGGATTTCCCACGCGTTACACGGAGCGTCATTGGCTCACAAGAAATTTTGATTTTCTCGGCGGTTCCAAAAATCTTGAAATGCGTAAAAAAGCCTCGGAAAAGGTTGAAAGACTCGGATTTGTGATTACTGACGGACTGTTTATGTCTTCCCGTGACGGATTAAGCTGGCATCGTTTTGACGAAGCAATGTTTGTTCCCGATGCAGAAAACGATTACAATTGGGTTTACGGTGATTGCTATCCGGCATACGGTATGATAGAAACCCCACGTCCGTATCCTCATAAAACCAATGAAATATCAATGTATTTAGTAGAGGGACACCAGAGGATAAAACCTAATCGTATGTATAGGTATGTTGTAAGATTAGATGGTTTTGCATCATATCACGCAGATTACAAAGAAAGCAGAGTTGTTACCAAACCCATATTCTTTGATGGGGAAAGTCTGGAGCTTAATTTTAAGACCTCGGGCAGAGGATATATATATGTAAGAATTCTTGATTACTACGGAAAACCTATTGAAGGATATCAAAGCTACGAGATATTCGGAGATGCATATGACAGGCTTGTGACTTTTGATAACGGTGCGGAGCTTTCCCGATTGAAAGGAAAGCCCATAAGACTTGAATTTGTTATGAGTGATGCAGATATATATTCTATAAAGTTTAATAAGGAGGAAGAAAAATGAAAAAGAAAATTGCATTATTACTCATCATGGTGATGACATTAGGACTCTTCGCAGGATGCGGAGGGAAGGACACCTCGGAGGACGGAGAAATTACCCTTCGTTGGTATGCACGGCTTAATAAGGAAGCAGACAGCGAAGAGGTTTTTAAGCTGGCAAGCGAAATGGCTAAAGAAAAAATAGGTGTTAATTTGGATATAATTGCTCTTGAGGATTACGACTCCAAGATATCTGTCGTTAATGCAAGCGGTGAAGATTTTGATATAGTTTACACATCAAGCGGAGTAAACAACATCTATCGTAATGTTGCTGACGGAAACCTTCTGGAGCTTGATGAACTTCTCCCTGAATACGCTCCCAAACTGTGGGAACAGATAGGGGAAGATGTATGGGATGGTATTCGTATCAACGGAAAAATATATGCAGTTCCCAACCAACAGATATTTGCCCGTGCTCCCGGATTTATGATTCCTACTCAGAACATTGAGCTTCTTGGACTTGATGTGGAGGAAATGAAAAACTGGACACTTGCGGACTACGAAAAATACCTTATGGCAATTAAGGAAAAAACCGGTTCCTACGGATATGTGGCAGCTACATGGGGCAACGGCGGTTCTCAGTTATATGGATTTGAACAAATTCTGGGTTCGGATCTTCCGGGTGTAATTCGTTATGATGACGATAAGCCGGTTATAATAAACCAGTATGAAACAGAAGAATACAAAGAGCACATAAAGATTCGTTCGGAGTGGGTAAAGAAAGGGCTTGCCGCTCCTATGGAGGTTACCGAAAGCGATGTGACCAAGTATATAAAGGGCGAAGATGAGGTAATACCCTGGCTTATGTTTATGAATACCTATAAGCCCGGTTTAGAGCAGGAATACAAAAAGAACTTCGGAATAGATGTGACAGTAGTTACCAGAAGTGAGCCGCTTCTCAACAGCTACGGTCTTGTAGCAACTATGGCAGCAATAAATTCCGATACCCGTTATCCGGAAAAAGCCGTTGAGTTCCTTGAACTTCTCAATACAGACAAGGAATTCTACAATCTTCTTGTTTATGGTGTAGAGGGCAAGCATTACACCAAGATTGATGAAAATCATATAGAACTTTCTGCAGATAATCCTTATGCTCAGCCTGCATGGGCTACCGGTAACACATTCAATAGCTACCTCCTCCCCGGTGCACAGGACGATATGCACGAAGCTACCAAAGCTATAAATGAATCTGCAAAGCGCAGTCCTATCCTCGGATTTACTCCGGATCAGGAGCCAATTAAGCTGGAGATAGCTAACTGTAAAGCTGTACTGGCAGAGTACACTGCTTTGGCTCTTGGTATTCTTGATACTGAAAAAACCTATGATGAATTTATAGGAAAGCTTAAAGTTGCCGGAGTGGATAAACTCATAGATAACCTCAACGAACAGCTCGCCGCATGGCAAAAAGCAAACAAATAGAGATTACTTTGCATAAAAATTCATAAGAAAGGAAAATGCTTATGACAATAAAAAAACAGATTTTGTCTTTTTTACTGATATTTGCACTTGTTTGTTCTGCGGTGCCGGTTGCTTTGGCGGCAGAAACGAACGGTGAAGTGTGGAAAAGCTTCTATGTAAGCCCCCAAGGAAGCGACAATGCTGACGGAAGCGAAGCTTACCCTTTCAGAACTCTTGAACGAGCCGGAGAAGAAGTACGAAAGTACAATAAGGATATGAAAGGGAATATAGTAGTTAATATTGCTCCGGGACGTTATGAATACTCTTCTGACAAGTTCTGGGAATTTGGTGTAGATGACTCCGGTTCAAACGGGTATGATATAATTTACCGCGGTACAGATTCAAATAATCTTCCTGTCATATCAGGAGCCCGTGCAATAGACGGTCAGTGGCAATTAGGACAAAATGGTATATGGCATACTAAATTGGACGGATTTGATTTTGTAAGAGAGTTATTTATAAACGATGTACCCGCTGTCCGTGCACGAAGCAACAAGAAGGTAAGCGGTGACGATGTGTATGTGGGAAGTGCCAAGAATGCTGAAGGATTTTATATAGACAAAACCAAAATGGATATCTATGACAATCCTGAGGATGTAGAACTCCATTGGACTCAAATCTGGACAGATGCACTTTTTCATGTTTGGGATATCCGACAGGATCCCGATAATGCCAATCGTGCCATAGTTATTATGAATCCCGACTATTGGGACGACTATATGGGTATTGGACTTGGCACCAGCGGTGTCCATTACAAAAGAGGCTTTATTGTTGAAAATGCATATGAGCTTCTTGATGAGCCGGGAGAATTTTATTACAACAAAAAGACAAAAATTTTGAGCTATCTTCCCAGAGATGGAGAAGATATTACAACAGCCGAGGTGCTTTGCCCCCAGAGTGACCGAATTCTTATGGTGAGCGGAGATAATGACTACAACCGAGTGCATAATATTCGTTTTGAAAATATCAAATTTGCTCATACTACAAATCTTGTGCTTGAAAGCTCCGATTATACAGGCGGTCAGGCTGAGTATGCGTACCCCTCGGAGCTTCACCACCGTATGGGAAGAGCTGCCAATCTGGTTGAATGGTCAGACAATATTGATTTTGAGTCCTGCATTTTCTACGGACTTACAACTATCGGACTTCATTTCCGTGATGGTGTTTACAATTCAGATGTTGTAGGCAATGTGTTTTCGGATTTGGGTGCTTCGGGATTTGTTGCGGGTAATATATGGGATGACCGTGAGGAAGCACCTGCGGATGCTTCCGCTCCTGCAAATGTAGCATTTCAAGCAGGATGGTCCTCTTCATCAAAATGGTTTCCTGCTTCTGCAGAACTATTTCACGCACTAAATACCCAGAGCGGAAGCGACAGCGATTTGTCTGCCGTCGGAAGAGGATGGTATTCCCGTGACAGAGAAATGCAGGAGGGAACAAAACCCTGGATTATCATTGATTTGGAAAAGACATACACTCTTGAAAAAGTTAAATTGTCCTTCCCGGAGGATAGTACACCGGAACAAAGAAGTAACTTTGATGTTTATTTGTCAGCAGACAATGCCTTCAAGGAAGCAAAGCTTATTAAAAGCTACAAGTCTCCCGCAGACCTTAAGGAAGAGATAGATGTAGCAGACGGTGTTAAATACAGATATATAAAGCTTTGTAAAACCGAGATTGAGCCTTTTGCTCTTAACGGAATATGGGCTATGTCAAATGACCGTGGCCCTCAGGGAAGAAAGGGTGCTTTGGCAGATTGCACCATATCCAATAATTATTTTACAAGAGTTGGTCAGACCTTGTGGTCTTCCTTGGGAATATGGGTTAACTGGACGAAAAATTTCAGCATTACACACAATATAATAACCGATGTTCCATATAGCGGTATGAGTATCGGCTGGGGTTGGGATCAGTACAAAACCGTGACTACTGTGGGAAATAACAATATAAGCCACAACAGAATAGACGGCTTTATGCGTCAGGCATCTGACGGCGGCGGAATATATATTTTCGGAAAACAGTATGATACCAAACTCACCGGCAACTACATAACCGATGGTCTTGTTAACAGTGTGGGAATATATATGGATAACGGATGCACAGGAGTTACAGCTTCCGATAATATATGTGTAGAAACAAATGTTGTTGCTACAATCAACTCCTCCACAAGAGACAACAAGATATATAATCAGTGGTCCGGCGGCGGCTGGTATGATGTATTCACATCCGAGACATATCACACAGATGACTTAAAGGAGTTTGTGTATACAAATCAGCCTGAAGAAGTTACAAGAATTATTGCAAATGCCGGACTTGAGGAAAACTGGAGCTGGATAACAGCAAGAGTTCCCGATGTCAAGACATTTATAATAAGCGGTCCCGATGCATATGAGTCCTTTATTCTTAAAAAGGACAGCGGGCTTGCAATGGGAGATGTGGCTGCAAAAGCATCACTGGATTCTGCGTCTGTTCTTCTGGAAAAAGGTGAATTCGGATATTTGCCCTGGCAATATGCTCCCGAAACAAAAGCGGAGGTTGAATACTGGGTATCTGCACTTAAGGATTCAAAGAGCAGAGTTGTAGACTATACATATCATCTGGAGGACGCATTTTATCTCAAGAGTGCTCTGCAAAAGGCATATGATTCCGTGGAGCATCCTTCATATGAAAAGATGCTTGAAATGTGTGAAAATGCCGCAAAGGACATCACATATCCTTCGGATGCAAAAGTAAAGTTTGTGGAGGAATACACTGCTGTAAAAGATACAAATCCAATGACCAAATCCGACAAAGCCACAGCAGCTGTAAGGCTTGAGAAGATTTATACAGAATTATACTCTACGGGCGGCGGAGCCGAAATTCTGG